>CAZNOV010000134.1:0-1676 GCA_964574725.1 uncultured Nitrososphaera sp.
GCCCTCTATGGAGCGGTCTCGGAGAGTGTTCCAGAGAGATCTGTCGCGGTGGCATTTTCCGGAGGGGTGGACAGCACGCTCCTGTCCAAGATATGCATGGACATTGGCAAGGACATAACTCTGATAACCGCAGGATTCCCGGATTCGCAAGACGTCAGCTTTTCTAGGGAAATCGCGTCAATGATGGGAATCAAACAGGGAATAGTGAAAATCGGACATGATGATTTCAGAGAGTCCCTCGAACTGGTACGACAGTCCATAGAATGCGAAAATACCTCCCACATAGAAAATTGTGTTGCCTACGCTTACCTTTCAAAGGCAGCAGCGGGTGCTGGGCTAGATGTACTGGTCAGCGCAAACGGATGCGACGAGCTCTTCTGCGGGTACAATGGGTACCGGGCAGCTTACACCGGAGGAGAAGCTGTGGTCTCGGCGCTGATGGAAGAGAAAATATCCAATGAACTAGAGCTCGTTGAAGAGATTTCGACCGTCGCTGCTCAGTTTCGAGTCGCGGTCAGGCAGCCATTCCTCTCCCGCAAGTTCATAGAGTTTGCAAGATCGCTTCCCCTTGGTACCAAGATTAGAGGAGCCGATGATATGATCAGAAAGCACATCCTCAGACAGATTGCACTTGAAATCGGCGTCCCGAGAGAATCCGCAATGAAGCCCAAGAAGGCACTACAGTACGGATCGCTGATACACAAGCATTTCAAACATGTCTGACCGCAGCAGGCCTATGGTGCCACTCTGGCAGACCTGAACTGCTTCACGATCCCCAGCCTGATGTTTTCAAGATTTTTCCTGTGCACCGATGACAGCACGGTTACCAGCTGCATCTTGTTTGGGAGTCGCATAGCAATGATTTCTGACTTTGAATCAAAAGATGCGCAGATGTAATCAAGGTTGCCTAATGACTCGGACCAGACGGACGACATGTTTACCAGGAGCGCGGCCTGGACGTGCAATATGTGCAGCTTTGATGGATGCAATTCGATGAACCCCTTTTGCGCGATGACTTTGAGCTTTTCGTTTACAATCGCGATATAGGAGATGTCCTCGTACGAACGAAAGATGTTGTCGATCAGCCGGCTGAGGCTGGCCGGCGTGTCCATGGCCATTTCCGGCATACATCGGTTTCTCCGAGAGAATAGTATTTGTAAGTGATGAACGGTCACACACCTTTAGTCAGCGTGATAAAAACAATGTCACGTTACTTCAAAAGGATACTCTTGATCTCTTGATCTTTGATCAGTGTTTCAACGAGCTGCTTCTGCTCGTCGGCCGGTACTCCATCCGCGGCGTCAAGGGTATCGACGACTTTGATCCTCCAAAAGTTATTAAGCGCATTTTCAATGGTGGCCTGTGCGTCGTAAAGGACCTTTCCGAATGCTGTCATGAAATAATTATTTTCTCTTCTCTTTATGAGGCCGCACTGTGACAGCCTGTACAGCCTTGAATAATACTGCTTTCTGGTAAGCGTCATCTTGCTCCTGAGCAGCTCGCTGTTGGCACCGTTGGTCCGGGCTATGATCTTGAATAGCTCAAGTGACGAGTCGTCTGCAACGGCATTGAGGACTTCAGTGATTTTCACTGGCTGCATTGTCTAGATTGAGATTGAGGCACGGCGTCGTGTTATTCATTAGCATGTAGTATGAGGTTACATACTCTCACGCCAT
>CAZNOV010000134.1:1776-3745 GCA_964574725.1 uncultured Nitrososphaera sp.
AGGTTGAACTCCTGCGTCATCACTATGGCCCCAAATGCAATCAGCACCAGCATTATCGCGTATCTGAACCCAGTGCCAAAGGAGCCGCTCGATATCTTGCCTGCGAGAAATCCTGTCATCCATGATTGCGCTGAGATGCCTATGGCAAACAGCTGGGTCGAAGTGAGGGCTCCTTGTTCCTGAATGACAACCGTTGACTCGGCGCCTTCAATACCTGAAAACGTGCCCTCGCTCACGTCAGTGAACGTTTGCGCGACCATAAGGGTTGTTATTGCTGTAAGCGCGGTAACCATGAATGCTATCATTACGTACGGCTTTAGCATACTCTCCTTCTCCAACTCTGTATTGCGGTTAGACTCGCTGGACTGGGCGAGGATCTCCAGCGAAGTGGTGTATCCACCGCCGCTCTCGATCGCTTCTATGAGTATTCTAAAGTGCACCAGCGCCGACCACGACTTTATGTTTGCAGACAGATTTTCGTATATCTTGCGCAGAGGGACACCCCACTCCAGCTGGCTGGCAAAGTTCTTTACCACGCTGTGGAATTTTGGATCTCGAAGCCTTTCGGAAGCGTAGATGATGCACTTTTCCGGAGAAAGTCCGGCCTTCCTTGACTCTGCAACATCCCTTAGATAGCTTGGCAGCTCGGACTCCATCGATTTCATATTCTTTTCCGCCCTCGTTGCCTTCATCGCAGGCCATGCCGAGGCAGCTATCAGGAACATCGGAAACGCGTAGACCGGATCAATGACTCCGTTAAGGACCCCCGACGCAGCGACGACAGCAAATGCCACTATGGCGCCCGCCGAAAGGATGACTCCCTGTTTCAGTATCTTTCCGACTCCAATCAGGGATGATGTCATCGACTTGTCCAGAGCGTACAATATGGAAATGGATAGCAGCGGGAGAATTACGAACACTAGCAGGTACGAAAATACAGGCGAAGAGAATGACTGCGGCAACACGTTACCTGTGGCCCCAGAGCCGGACGACGACCCCAGCGCGACTACAACGACGTACATGCTGAGCGCGATTACCTGCATTATCATATAGGCCTCGACAAGTCCTCCAAGCTTGGCAACGGTCTGCCTGGCGACTGCCACTTCGAATTCGAATATCGACTTCATCTTGCTCTGCAAAAAGCTGGCAATATCTCCACCGTTCCTGACCGTAGATACGTATCCAAGAAGCAGATCCCGGTACTGTTTTGAGGTTGTGCCCTCGGCCCTCTTCTCCATTGCACTCAATGGATCCTCGCCAAGAATGTGCACCTGGCCGATAATGTTCCTAGCCTCTTTCATGATGTACGGCAGGAGCCTGTATCTGGTAAGTTTTATGAAGCTGCCAAAGGGAGTGATGCCGCTTGCCGCCATGATGGTGATCAGAGTAATGACGTAAGGCAGCTCGCGCTCGAGCTTCTGCCCGAGCCTCTTATTGGGCTTGGCCTTACTCTTGCGCTTGGCTCCCGGACCAGCCTTCTCCTTCTGCTGGAACTTGAAAATAGACATTAACTGCTCTCCACTTTCGCCATCAGCCGGTCTGGTTCCTGGTTGAACATCCCGATTACCTTGCTGACGCTCCTGTAGTCCCTTGTGCCGCGGTTCACGAGCCAAGTCAGGATCGTCTTTCTCCTTGCCAGGTCGGCTCCTACGTCTTCCATGTCAATACCAGTGTCTTCTGCGATCTTGGGGAGCATGTAGCTCTTGTTCAGGTTGTCAAGGTATCCGTCATGCTGGGGATCCCAAGTGAAGACACTCTTGACGTTGTTGCTCGACATTATTTCCGTCACTTCGGTGACCCTTCTTGCCATTATTTTCTTGGAGCTCTTGCCGGTAGCTTCCGAGCCAAGCTTGACCCTCTTGATCGTAATGATGCAGTTCATCAGCGGCACATAGGCTGCAGGAATGTCCATTGGCTTTTGCATCAGCCTGCGTATCGCAGCCTCCGAATCGTCGGCGTGCATGGTAGC
>CAZNOV010000135.1:0-3630 GCA_964574725.1 uncultured Nitrososphaera sp.
ATTACTTGCAAATAGTCATCTTAAAGAAGACAAGCAATTGGTTCAATTGTTCAAGCATCATTCCGAACTTGCTGATGAGGCGTTTAGAAGAGGGGATGATGAAAAGGCAGTCCGAGTAGTTTTGGATGCGGCTCTGGGGATGCAGAACGTCTTTGATCATATTCCAGAACAGACAAGAAAGCTCATGTTGGATAATACAAAGGGCTTGCAGGCAGAACTAGAATCTGAAATGATATCTCCTTTCACTGTTCAGGATGCCATACAGATAACCGTTCCCACGCTTTTAGTAAAAGGAGAGCATAGCCCAAGGTTATTCCACAGGATTGCAGACATTCTTTCCGATAACATGCCAAATGCCGAACAGGCTACTATGGTCGGCGTTACTCACGACCTAGGTCGCGCTACCAAGGCAGATATTTTCAATTCAAAGTTGATGGAATTTCTTGCAAAGCATGATTCTTAGCAACGGTAAAAAATGGCTTCTGGCTGTAATACCGCAAAGATACTGTCCGGCGACGGAAGGGCGAATTCTTGTAAAATAGTTCATCACGGCGCTTGCTTCTGTCTTGTATGGAATGTTATGTCGGCGTTATCGGTTTGCCCATTCTATACCACTTGTAGATCAGGTTACCAGTAGCTTGCCTTTATCTTCTCAATAACGCGCTCGTGGTCGGGGCCCTTCCTTCTGGCAAACCTCTCCATGGCAGAAAGCGGCACGCCTCCAAGAGTCGCCGCTAGCTGGCTAAAGAACCAGTTCTTTACCGGGTTGTCCCTTCCCACCCTGCGCATGAACTTCTGGATGCCGTACTTGAAGTTGTGCTGCCATGTCTTGTACATCACTCCGAGCTTTGCGGGGTCCATCGTGTTGCCGATGTCGTAAAAGTCGGACTTTTCCAGAAGACCTATTGGCACGAAGGTAAGCGGTGTAGTGGTGAACCTTGACTCCGGCTGCTCCGTTTCTATTTCGTGTATCAGCCTTATGGTCTCCCAGCTGTCCTCGGCGGTCTCGTCGTTGTCAAGTCCCATGATGAGTGTGAAGGCCGGGACCCAGTAGTTCTCGTTGAACACCTTGATGCCTCTCTTGACGACCCAGTGCCACTCGTCGGGCCGGTACGGTGAGAGCTTTCGGTCGGCGTACTTGCCAATGAGCCTGGTGCTGCCTGTTTCAAAGCCGCACTGGATGCCGATGTGGTTGTCCGGCCCGGCCCTGATTATCCTTGATACGTTTGGAATGAGCCTCTCGTCTGCTATCGCTCCTGCAAGAGTTCCGTGAGTTGGGTTGGAGTGCTCTATGCCTGTCGCCATTATCCCCTTGAACAGCTCCTCTATTGCTTCCCTGTTTGGCTGCATGTTCTTTGTCGTTCTCGGGTTGAGGCCGTAGACAAAGATGTCGTCGCTATGTATCCAGGCGTTCTTTAGGCCGCCGTACTTAATATTGACCTCGATCTCCTTCTGCACCTTCTCCACCGGATAATACCGGAGAGGTCTCAGGGTCACGTCGCAGAACTTGCAGCCTCGTCCGCAGCCGCGCATGACCTCTACCATGCCGTGCATGCTCGGCGCGACGATCTCGGGTATCTCGTCCACGGAAGGTTCGTTCCAGTAGTGGATGAACCTGCCGTGGTGAGTCCTGCCGTTTCTGACAAACTCTTTGATCTCTACCTTGAACTGGCTCTTCTTGAACGGGTTTGCGGTTTCAAATTCGCCTGCAATAAGCGCGTCAAAAAACGGGCCTGCCGCGCCGTCTATCTCCGGACCGATGCCACCGAGCTCGCCCTCGACGATGCCATAGAGGCCGTACTCTTCGATCTTGGCAGGGTCGTAGTTGTACTGCCACGTGCCGGAGGCCCCTGCCAGCACCTTTGCCTTGCTCCCGTTCTTCGCCTTGGCCGCGTTGATCCTTAGGTGAAGGTCGCGGCTGTAGAATTCGTCGTAGGACATGTTCTTGCGGCCGTAGGTAAACGTCATAGTCACAGGCCCCATTCCAAGCGGGTCCATTTCGTGGGTGCCGACGACCTGCGTCTCCGGTCCGATGAATTTCTCAACGTGATCCGGATGCGCTACAACCACGTCCTCGCGGCTGTACCCGTCACGCAGCAACGCCGCCTCGACCTTTCGCAGGCCGTACGGCGCGTAGCTGGCATGGCCGTTTGTGTGCTCTATCGGGTTGCAGATAAAATCAAAAAGGATCCTTGGAGTGACCTGGTTGCGCAACGCAAGATACAAGAACGAGCCGTGGTCGCGGTTAAAGTCAAGCGCAGGCGCGCAACCGAAAAACGAAGCTAGAGAGATTCCCCTGTAGGGGGACATTAATGTTCGATCCGCGGAAAGAACAACCTTAGGATACCTAGCCACAGCTTTGAATCCCTGTTCAGATGGGAAAGCATGCAGGATGATTAAAAGGTTTCCAATATCCAGCCCCAGTTTATGTTAGGATTTCAAGGTTTCTTCTAGAGTTATCTACCCTAGGGCCGCCTCTCCTCACGGCACGCAGTATCGCGGCGCCGTATCCGTGTCCCTGTTTCGGTGACATCACAGATCGACCTGATTCTGACATTCCGAGGTTGAGAACAATGCAGGTTCCCCGTCTGTAATGCTTGCAACACGCACGCAGTAATTACCCGCCTGGATGTCCATAATTCGTTGGCGGAAAGGGAGGATCTCCAAGCTGAAATGGTGACAAAAAGGGGTATTTTTAGCTCCCGCAGGGAGGAGATCATTGAGGACCTCTACAACCAGCTGAAAGAACTTGAGAAAAGGTATAGGAAGTTGTACGAAGGCTCGCCTGAGATGCATCGCACAATAGACATCGACGGATTCGTCGTTGACTGCAACCACTCGTACGTCGAGAAACTTGGGTACGAAAATAAGGAAGAGATCGTCGGCCATTCTCTGTTTGAACATACGGCAGAAGAAAGCATGGATGCGATGAGAAAGTCGGTCAAGGAGTGGCAACTCACCGGCGAGGTTCGCAACAAAGAGGTATTGCTCAAGAGGAAGGATGGCAGCACTTTTCCTGCCTTGATAAACGCGTCCAGTTTGTATGATGATGGAGGGCACCTTGTAGGAAGCAACACCGTGATCACCGATATGACCGAGATCTTCAAGGCAAGAGAGCAGCTCCAGGCGGCCAACCAAGAGTTGAAGAAGGCGCAGGAAATCAGGGAGGATTTCATCAGGATAGCAGCACACGAGCTCCGAACTCCGATCCAGCCGATCCTTTTGGCGGCCGACATGGCCAAGCGCGATCCGGCGCAACAGGCGTTTGCGTTGGACATCATCATCAAGGAAGCAAAAAGATTGAAGGAGCTGGCAAATGACCTGCTTGACACGGCTAGGATAGAGAGCGGAAGCCTGACCTACGAAAAAAGGAAAATCAGAGCCGGCGAAATTGTCGCCGAAATCTATGACTACGCGCGGCTCTCAGTCGGCAACGGCCATGCCACGAGTCCCGTCAGCATAGTGACCCAAACTAATGGCGGTGGCGCGGCACTAAACGTTGACAGAGTAAGGATAATCCAGGCACTCTCAAATCTCATAAACAATTCGATCAAGTTCACGTCTGAAGGCGAGATATCCATAGCGACGCGCGTTCTGCCAGACAGGAAATTCGAAATAAAGATAAGCGAC
>CAZNOV010000136.1:0-3553 GCA_964574725.1 uncultured Nitrososphaera sp.
TCACGAATTCGGGCACAAGTTTCTCGCCCAGATGTACAACGCCTGGGCCGAGTTCCGTGTGATATTTTTCGGGGCCGCGATGACGGCGATATCGATCTTTCTTCCCCTAAAATTCATAGCGCCCGGAGCCGTATTCATTGGAGGTCCTCTTAGCGAAGGAAGGCACGGTAGGGTCGCCTTAATCGGTCCGCTGACCAACCTTGCAATGGGCGCGGGCTTTATCGTCACATACTACCTTGCTCCGGGGCTTTCTGAAGGTCTTTCTTCCACTATGAGAATCGGAGCATTCTTCAACGGCTGGATAGCCTTTTTCAACCTCATACCATTCATGGGCCTTGATGGCTCCAAGATCCTCTCATGGAACAAGGTTGTCTGGATATTGACCATGGCAGCAGCAATCGGGCTTTTCATTTCTGGCGGCGCCTTGGAAGCCTTTGGAAGGTTTTTCTAGACACGACTGTGCTTGCACAATGGAAAAAATACCAGTCTAGTCATCGAAAGGTATTTCGTGCATCTCTGGATGGCCTGTCAATCTTTCATGATCAAGCGCATCCGATCTAAATAGATACACAACCTTGCAATCACCGCAGAAATAGATCCGGTCTATCTTTTCAACGAGAACGCCAGCGCCAGACGGCATCATACGGCATTGCCATCTGCTAATGGAGCTATAAACGCTGTGGGTTGACATTCTAGACGCAGCTACGCAAGAACTTTAACCCACCCTTTCGCGAGCGAACCCGGCCTACTTCTCTAGATGGCTAAGTTTTATAGAGAGATTATCTCATCATTGGCTTCGGGGCAGGGATTGGCGGACGGAGACGACTTTTTTGAAAGCTTTTGCGAGGGCTTGCTTCAGAGGGACCACTTCATTCGATTCGCAGCGATATCGAACCATCTAGGGCATCTCATTTCGTCTGCATACAGACACGACCTCGTCCCACTCATGACACGTGAGGAGACGGCGCGATATTCGGTTCAGGCTGCCATTCGCTCGGCAACGAGGGAGGCCTTTGAAGCAAAGATCGGGGAGCTGAAGTTTTCGATAAGCAGGTACGACAAGCTCGTTCGGGCGACCGTCCCTATAAAATCCAGTGGAAAGAGCAAATTCCTCCTTCTGCTATCATTTGATGTGGATGCAGAGGCGGATTCGATCATTAACAAGAAGATCCTTCCCTACGTATGGGATTACAGAGACTATTTCCTGTGAGCTCTACGGCATTAGGTCCAGCGCCAACTTCAGCTGCGATAGCTCATTTTCCACGGCGCTCCTATCAGATTCGTCATTGCAGCCTCTAAGAAGGATTTCGCAAGCCTCGATCTCTGCAAGCAGGATGTCCTTCTTGTCACTGCACAGGCTGTGGGAGGCATCCGTTATCTTGTAGGCGACCCTCTTGTTCTTATCCCCGCAGGTCCGCGCCTCCATGAGTAATGCCACTGGTTCTTCAATGTTCATGCAATCAGTCGATCCTCCAACGGTCGTCCAGAGCGGAGCGGCAACGTATTCAGTCGCGCCCGGCAAACCGGACACGAGTGCAATGGTTTTTCCCGTATGATACTCGCGCACCAATAGCAGTCGTCGCATATGACAAACTCCCGGTGAAATTCCCCGTAATCATGCACAAGAAAACTCGCGGATGGCATTTCTATTACCTACAGTGACATATCATATGATTAAAAAATAATGGTGTTGCGTACTAGAATAATGTAACATGTGCCGGGTCCGTGATTGACGAACGAGGACAGATTTTGAGTCGTGTCCGACCGGGCCCAGCCGGCGTGAGAATTCCCATTCGACTATTGTCTAATGTAGGGGAAAACTAGAATCAGGAGGATGCCGAACTTGAGCGTCTAGTCTACTCACATTCTTGCGTACCGATGTACAAATGAATCCTACGGATGTTTGAAGCTATACGTGCCAAACAGATCATGTGCCCCGAGAATAGAACTATTTTTATCATACATTCCTCTGTCCTAGTGCCAAGGTGAAGAAACGGAGCAGCCTCGACATCATCTGCACCATACTAGAGGCTTCGAACGGTGGCATTGGCAAGACGAGGTTGCAAGAGAGAGCCAACCTTACGAGTTCGCAATTCAAGAAGTATATTGATCTGTTGGTTGCAAAAAAGCTTGTAGAAGCAGGCAGGATAGAAGGTCATCCTTCTTATACGACGACCGAGCTGGGAATGAAATACGTCGATCTATACGGTGCCATAAAGACGAATCTCTATCTGAACGTGTGAGAATACCAGCGGATCCTTCATTAGGCGTCACCTGAACTGCTTGATTAAAATAGCCCCCTCAGCGCCTGCACTGTAAATGGCGTCATCTGGTAGAATCCAAACAGCATTCGGCGACATCGTCTTGGAATTCTTTCCCGATGCTGCGCCAAAGACTGTAGAAAATTTCAAGAAACTTGCCAGCTCGGGGTTTTACGACGGCCTTGTCTTCCACAGGATCGTGCCTGGCTTTGTGATACAAGGAGGCGACCCCAACACGAAGAGTGAGGCAAATAGGACCAGATGGGGCACGGGCGGACCCGGATGGACTGTCAAAGCAGAATTCAACAAGAACAGGCACACAAGGGGCGCTCTCTCGATGGCCCGATCTCAGGACCCCAATAGCGCCGGCTCACAATTCTTCATTGTGCTGAAGGACTCCAACTTCCTAGACGGTCAGTACACGGTGTTTGGCAGGGTGACATCCGGCATGGACGCCGTAGACAGAATATCTGCGCTCAAGACAGATCATGCGGACGCGCCGGCAAGCGCCGACCAAGCAAGGATGACCAAGGTGACTGTCAGTGACTAGTTGCTTATTCCTTTCATTACAGCCCTGACCATCGCGACCCATGCCTTCCTGTTGTTTGCCTCGCTCGTTCCCAGCATCTTGCTAGCCGTAAGGCCATCGTACAATGCAACAAAGGCAGAAGCCAGACCATTAAGGTCAATATCACGGCTTATGAAACCGTGCTCTACCTGCTTGTTCAGATACTCCACCACGGCATCGTAAACCTTTAGCCTGTGCTCGTACATTCCCCTTCTCAGCTTTGTGTTGCGGGTAGACTCGACGACCATTTCCAGCATGACTTTGTCGTTGCCCTGCTCCAGCTCCTGAAATTCTTCGAAGAAGCGCTCGGCGTCAAGAAACAGGTCTTCCCTCTTTGCAAATACAGCCGCGTTCTGTCGCTCTTTGATCACCCTCAGGTAGTAATCGCAGATCGCTAAGAACAAATCTTCCTTGCTGCTGAAATAGAGGTAGATAGTGCCTTTGCTGAGACCCAGTCTCTTTGCGATGTCTTCCATCTTTGTACGGTGAAACCCGGTCTGGGCAAAGCTCGCGATTGCGGCCTGGATTATTTTATCACTTATTTCAGACTTGTACAGGCCCGTAACTTTGGGCACTAGCTCCTCATCCCCCACTTATCATACAAGCCTGCGTCATGCGCTCCTGAAAACACATGAAACGGTCTTGCGTTATAGTTGCACAAACATTCTCTGTTTTGACGAAAGGCACTAATAAAGATAACTGACTCGTTGGTCATTTTTCATGG
>CAZNOV010000137.1:0-3531 GCA_964574725.1 uncultured Nitrososphaera sp.
AAGCCTACGGGCAGCCCTACCACCAATGCGGGCGAGATCACTCCCTCATTTATCATTCTCATCACCTCGAAAAGGGCGGTTGGCGCATTTCCCACAACGACTATTCCGCCGCTCATCTGCTTGGCTGCATGACGCATAGCCATTTCGGATCTTGTCTTGTCCGTCTTACGAGCTTGGTCTGCAATGTTAGCGTCAGAGACGTAGCATACCGCGGAAATTCCCAGATCAGACATTGACTTTTTGTTGATTGCCGCGAGAACCATGCCTACGTCTGTAACAATAGTGCATCCATTCTTGATCGCTGCAAGAGCTGATTCGATTGCGCGGGGATGGAAAATTATCTTGTCCTTTCCGGTAGCAAATTCAAAGTCGGCCGTGGCATGGACCACGCGTCTGACTATGATCCACTGCGGATCATCGTAGTGATGCTTTCCGACTTCAGCATCTATAATATCAAAACTCTTTTTTTCGATGTCAAGGGCGCGCTCGGACATCGCCCTGCCGGCGGCTGTTCCGCTACTGAGATGCGAATCCAGATCTCATCTCGACCTCCCTTGCCCTCTCGATCACCAAGTCAACGAGCTTTTCATCCACTCCAAGATGCCTCGACAAGAACGCATTGTCATAGTTGCGCCTTTCCAGCGAAGCCTTTACTTCTTCAAGAACATCCCTCTTGATGTGAGCACCCCTGTGGAGAAAGTACGGCATCATGAGGAGCACCTTTGGATTTGTCGCAATTGCATTCTCGATACCCTCATCGATGTTGGGCCTGTCCAATTCTAGGAAGCAATGGTGGACATGACGGTATTGCGACCTGATCCCGTTGGCAGTGTGTACGAATGCATCGTGGGCATTCTTGTCGCTGCTCCCATGACCGATTAGCAGCACATTACAATGATCATCAGGATGGCTGATGTTCTTTTCTTTTTTCAGCTCCGCTAACCTCTCGATCACTAGTTGCGTCATCATAGGATGGTAGCTGAAGGGCTTGGTTATTGCGAGCTTTAGGTTTCTCTCTTTGGTTATTTGTGCGCTCTTTTTCACCGTGTCCTTTAGTTTCATGCCAGGATAAAGAAAATACGGCATCACGGTGATCCGACTCGCGCCGCTCTGTACGCAGCCACTAATCCCTTCTTCGATGAAGGGCGGCAGCACTTCGAGAAAACAGTAGTCGGCATATTCGTAACCAGCGCGACGTCTTGCCATGGTGCAGATCTCTTGAAGCTCATCGCGCACTTCTGGCTCCCTGCTGCCTCTGTCCACTATCAGGAGTGCCCTCGTCAACGACGCACAGTGATTGTTTTCAGGGCTAAATTATCTTTTATCTTACGGAGCACGACCGTGTCAGTCGTGAACTCCACGGCTTCAGGGCTCATGCGAAAGGAATGTCAAACAGTAGGTAGAGGAGTATGGCGATGATTCCAGCGGCTGCAATCAGCACATAGATGAGATAGCTCTTGGCCCTCGACAATCCTGCTTGGACGCTCATCTTAATCTATCCTAAATCGCATTGGACTTGATCAGATATTAGGGCAGCGCTAAAAAGTACCGGAAGATTCGGAGTCTCCGCTTGGATGTTTATAATCCCTACCTCATGGCGTCGTTTGAAGCTCGTTAATTTCCACATACGAAATCCTGGAGACGGCTACCGTGAGGTTAGGGGGGAACTTCTGTTTCGGGACCACTAGGCTCCCCTTCGAACTAAGAAGTGCAGCCGCTTCGGATACGCTCGCGGTTCCTTCAAACTGCTGGACAGTCTCTGAGGGATTGGGGACGACCACGGTGGCAAGCTGCTCCTTGTCGTAGTTATCTACGGGCAGGTTGTGTTGCTTCGAGTATTCCTCGAGACCCTGCACCCCTGTTTCGCGGTTGATACTCGCTATGCTCCGAATGCTTTGGAGCGACAACCCTCTTTCCTGGAATACCGAATTGATCCCAAATTCAATCGTGTCCTTGCTCGTATCCCAATGCAGCCCAACTCCCACAACAAGGCTTTTCGGTCTATAAATCACAGATTTTCCCAGAATTTCCGGATCAGAAATCACTTTATCCGATATTACAAGCCCTGCCTTGTAATCTGACCGTTTTACCTCTTCCAGATCGTATACTATTGAAGCGTTCTTTGGGAGCAGCCCTTGCCACCAATCCTTTTCCCCGGCATCCTGATAGATTGCTATTTTCTCTTCATTTACCATCAGCGCGCTCACCCTTGTCACGTTCTCGAAATTCTCTATGGACCAGCCGAATTCTCTTCCGACAAGGTCAACGGCGATCGTTTCGTTCACATCTGCCGCTGTAGTAATAACTGCTCGCGCTCCCAAGAATGACGCAATGAGTCTTGCGAGAGCATTTGCTCCTCCGAGATGACCTGAAAGAGCGCTTATCACGTGGTTTGCCTTGTCGTCTATCACAATAATTGCGGGGTCGCTTTTCTTGTCTACTAGGTGCGGCGCCACCATCCTAATTACAGCACCAAGTGAGAATATGCAGATCAGCGCATCATGTGTCTTGAACAGCTTGCCGACAAGTTCGGTACTTTGGTCGGTGAACCAATGGACGTCGGCCTGACCATCGCTGTGCTTCGCCGGCGTGTAGATCTCCACTTCAGGCATTCTTTGCCTGATCACCCGTGCAATCTCTATGCCGTGCTTTGTTATTGCTATGATTGCGGTTCTAGCCAATTATCAAATAAGGATGGGGGCAGAAAAATAACCTTTTGCATAGCTTAGTGCAACCACGATAAGATCTCAATAAAGGGCCACTTAATTGCACTGTGCCCATTCCGAAGAAAGCCTGAGTTCTGCAGACACGAGCCGCTGAATTAGATGGGTCCTATGCCGGATGGACTGCACACTACCGGAGTGCAAGGATTTCGTAATAAGGATTCTCGTACAGAAGGACATAGCGTTGGTCAATCTCGTTACGATGATCTTTCCAATAATTTACAACCTTTACGCCATCAGAATCCGGCTCCTTAGCCAAGACAATCCATTTATCGTTGTACTTCCATGGCTCGTAGAACGATGGTTTTCGCATGGTAATTTCAATCATGGAATCAAAGTTCTTCAGCGCGATGCCACTTGCGAACGCGATCCTGTGCTCTTGTGCTGAGCCAGTTGCTATCATTATGTAGCCGCTGCCATCGAAGAGTGAGGAGAGTTTTTCTCCTGTTAGAACGCTGTAAGGGGCCTGCTTGTATTGGAACCCAGCCTTGGCCTCAGTGATGGTGACCACATCAGACAGAGCTGGGGCAGCTGCCTGGAAAACGAATAAAGACGCGATCACCCCGATCAAGAGAAAATGATTGCTTGCAATTTTTTTCGGCAGGATCACTATGAACAAAGCTGCAAGAGACACGAGCAGAGGAGCGAGCAAGACAAGGAACCTCGAATTAAGCCAAGATGCCATTTCGCCCCCCATCTCGCCTATGCCAACCAGCAGCGACGTAATGGTAAACAGTGGAGGTAAGGCCAAAAAGATGCACATATACTTCACACCGTTCCCACCAATTCTCAGTAGTCCACTCCTGAC
>CAZNOV010000138.1:0-3475 GCA_964574725.1 uncultured Nitrososphaera sp.
GTACTTGCCGTAGATAGAGTTCAGCAGCTGCCTAGACATCCACGAAATCCCTTCGCTGAAAACGAGCTCGTTTGCCATTCCTTCCCATTCCCGCAGGCCCAAAATTTCTACGCGCTTGGTTTCAACGGTATTCAGTACGAAACCATACGCATGTTCGTAGCTTTGAACCTTGCTGGAGTAGCGCATCCGCATCGACTCGTACCACAACGTTACACGCCACTGGCGGTACTTTTGAAAGTCTGTTCCCGGGTAGTAGCCGAGTAGAGGCAGAATTATCTGGTTCTTGTCCGGCTTTGCGCTGGGAGCTTTGTCAGGTACCAGCAAGATGGACACCTTGTTGTTGCCGGACCACCTCCTCGCAAGAAAAGTGGAGATTTCCAGCAGGACATCGTTTCTCATCACAACAGTGGAAATCTTTCCGGCAGCAGACATCATTTGTCGCCAAAGATCGACGTTGTGATGTCCATGACCTTCTGGTATTCGACCTGACCCCACTGGTCGTATGCATTCGCGTAAACTACCTCTGCTGCCTGTCTGCCTGACAGGCCGGTGTTCAGCATTTTGGCAAACGCGATGGTTTCCCTGAGGCTCGGGCTGTAATAGAGTTCTTCCACCGCAGCTGCTTCTCGAAGGTTCTTTGCGAGCTGGATTGCGTGTCTGATCTCGCCGACCCTTGATTCATCGATCGTCACGTGGCGCCTGACGATGTCAAGCTCCACATCCTCCGGGGGATACTCGAGCCGCATCCTTATCGGGAATCTGCTCAAGAGCTGAGGTGGGAGCTCTTTTGTTCCGACATGTGAAAGCGGGTTTATCGTGGCAATCACGAACCAGTCGTCTACAGCCTTGACCACCTGACCCTCCGCCTCCTTCAGGACAAGCTGGCGCCGGTCATCCAGCGCTTCATCAAGTCTCAACAGCACGTCAGCCTCAGCAGCGTTCAGCTCGTCAAGGTACAACAGCGAGCCGCTACGCATCGATTTAACCAGCACTCCTTCGACAAAGCTAATCTCTCCCTTGTCGAGAGTCCTCGAACCTATCAAGTGCGATTCCCTCGTGCGGAGGCTAAAGTTGACGGAATCTAGCTCCTTGTTCATTTGCGAGGCAAATTTTCTTACAAGCGTAGTCTTGCCGGTTCCCTTTGGCCCTATGATCAGGACAAAAAGGCCAGACCTGTGGGCTTTCTCGAGTATTTCAAGGGCGTTGTTCCAGTCAAGATAGATTATCTCTTGGCTATCCTGCAACTTTCTCGTAGCCGGCGATTCCATCTGACTCTATAGCTGCTTCAAGAGTATTTGAGCGTTAAGATGTATTGTCAGTACCGCCTAAGATATATCTCAAAAGAGAAGCACTGGGAATTGATATCCGTTATCGAAGGCTCATTGACTCGACATCTTTCCCACGATGTCCTTTGTATCCTGAAAACTGCCGGTGTATTTTCCCGTACCGCTGTTAAACTTGACGCGTCGTGTAGCAGCTCCGTCAAACTTATCGCTGTTCCATGACTCAACGTCAACTCGTGAGGGTCCGCCATACTGCACCAGGATGCGATCATTAGTCTGAATAACGTAGGGAGTCGACAGAGTGAATTCAAAGGGAGCGAAGCTAGTCGACAGGCTTGATGCGGCAAGAGTTTCAGCAAACGTGGCAACGATCGCGTCATCTGATTTTCGTCTTACTACCGCCGTGATGTTGCCTGAAGGACTGAACCTCCTTCTAAGGTAGACGGTCCATTTCTTCAGAGACTTGCCGATTAGCTGCGAGCCGGTCTTGGCCTCCTCCCCAGCCCTCGTGTCTCCACCTGTTTTCAATTGGGCGAATGAATCGCCGGGAGAGGGCACGTCATAGAAAACAGCCTGTGACTGTTGGGTGCCGATCTGGATGAATGCGCCAACCGACGGAACACCGCCCTCCAGGACGTGAATCAAGTAGTACCCTGGAGGGGCTATATTGCTGTTTATCGGAGCCGACACAGTTACGCTGCTGGAAGTATTGCTAACAATCTGAAGCCAGATCAACCTCTGGTCCGTATTGTAATGGTGAGTTGTTGACGAGACGCGAACAAGCGAAACAGACGTTATAACTGCAGCATCTGGTGTAGGAATTGAAATCGTGTCTCCGTAAACGCCGCCCGTTGGTGACCCTGAAATGGTTGGCCGCGATGCGAAGATATAGTCTGGGCTGTAGATTTCCGTATCCAATTCAAACTCAGTGTTGCTATACGAAGAGCCCACCGCCCATACCCGACCGTCCTTGAGCAGCAGAGCACCAGAGTGGTAAATCTTGGGTATGGTGTGAGCAGGAAGCTCCGACCATGTTTCTGTATCGGGGTCGAACATCTCTGGCTTCAATACGGGCGGATCCTCGTTAGCCCCTTGGGTTCCTCCGATTACCACTACTTTTCCGTTTGGGAGAATGACCGAGTTGCAGTATCTCCTTGCATATTTCATCGACTGAATAGACCTTGATGTTAATGAAAAGCCACTGGGTTCTATGATCTCTGCGGACTTCGTGGCTATGATAGGAGGAGGACTGGACGTAGGAGAACCGCCGCACGAAAGAATCTTGCCTGCTTCGCCTGATGTGTTCTGGAGGGGAAGCAGGACTGAGGTTCCGTAGCTCCTCCGCGTACCGGTTCCGGCTCCATACCACCTTCCGGTTTCAGGATTCCAGACGCGGTAAGCATCGGTTTGCCCCACCAAAGCTACAAGCCCGCTAGGCATGAGATGCATACGCGGGTAAAGACCAAGCCCGGGGTTTACTCCGCTGTTCGGACCCCCGTAGCACTGCGCACCAGCGCAATATGTCCGGCTCGCGTTTGGATCGTACATTATGCTCCAGCTCTGTGAGCTGGGATTGTAAATCTCGTTGAGGAGATTGTGTTCGCCAAACTCGTCAAAACCGGCTACCACCTGAACTTTCCCGTCAGGGAGAACCACCAATGTTGGGTACCACCTTCCGTGTGCCATAGAAGGACGGGACAGGAAGTCTTCAGACTGGACGTCAAACTCGTAAGCAGCGTCCAGACCCAACCATTCACTGCTGGGGTTAAGGGGGTCTGACTTGTACATGAGCGTCCCTCCAACCAGCAGGATATTTCCGTTCGGAAGAACTGTGTGACCACAGCAGAACAGGTCTTCGTCCATCAAGAATGGGTCTTGGATGTTATTTGTCGGGTTCCAGACACCCGCCTTGAAGGGACCGTTTCGACTGGTCGTGTCGTACCCTGAACCTGCGACGTAGAGGACTTTACCATTGCGAAGGAGCGCCAAGTGGACGGGGTGGCTTAGCGTGGTGGGACCTGGTGACCATGATCCGGCAGACTGCGCCGTCGCCCTCGTGCTGCTTCCTTTTGGCGCGGCGAAATTGCCTAGACCAAACATGCTGCCGGCAGCAACAATACCCCCAGCCGCAAGTAACTTTAGAAACTCACGTCGGGATATCTCGGTCACGAAAAATATCCCCGGAGCATTGT
>CAZNOV010000139.1:0-925 GCA_964574725.1 uncultured Nitrososphaera sp.
TTCATCACTCGCGTCTGGACGATCGTAGATCTCGAGCCTGACTTGACCGCCGGTGCCCTTGCAGCGGAAGCAGACAAGGTCTTCGGTATAGAAGGTGTCGCCGCAGAGCGGACAAGTCTTCATCGGTAATTCTCATCTTCTTATCAATGAGGACCAATTAATCTGATGTATGTATTTTTTTCGAAGACAATATCCATTTCGCCAAGCAGCGATTCACGCATTCACAATCAATCAGGCGGCTGGCAGATTCATGCTACAGTTTCTTCAGCAGGGCATACGACCTCAATCCCAGCAGACATCATCTCGGCTCATGGGTGCAGAATTGTTGATATGGTTCCTTAATATCGTAACTTACGAAAAAATTGCAACTTTGTCCGTCGCGGATTTATTCGAAGTGAACGAAACGGATACGGTATGGGATGCCTGGTTGGTAGCTGTGAACCTTCTAGACATGCTTGAGCACACCCATGGGCTTGAAGTAAATCATGACTTTGATCAGGTCAGGGAAAGGATTGCAAAAATCTGCACCATCGCCGAGACCCATTCCATGGACAAGACAGGGTCGCCCTGCATGTGCGGCCTTTCAGATGCAGAGCACTCGATCCTCAAGCGAAAGATCTTGAAGTTTTTCAGGCTGCAGGTTTCTAACTTGAAGCATTTTATCGTTTAACGATTTCAGAACGAATATATTAAATGCAGGCAGGGCTAAACTCTGCCGAGGCAACCTGTTCTGTGACTGTACGCGATTATGTTGAGGTCTCCAAGCCAAGAATTGTGGTGGTCCTTGTCATAACTGCCATCACCTCGCTTCTTGCGGCGACGAGATTTGATTCGACACCGACAGTTGCCTGGGACGTTACCGCGTGGCAACTGGGATTCTTGACCCTTGCCGGCGCCCTTGCTTCAATGGGCTCAAGTGCGCTCA
>CAZNOV010000139.1:935-3456 GCA_964574725.1 uncultured Nitrososphaera sp.
ATCACTATTATGACAGAGACATCGACAAGATCATGGAACGAACCGCAAGACGGCCAATTCCTGCTGGAAGGCTTTCCCCAAGAAGCGTTTTCGCATTTGGAGTCGCGCTCAGCGCCCTCTCGGTAATAATTGCATTTTTCACCCTTAACCCCGTCGCTACCGGAATGATAGCACTAGGAATCTTCTTTTACGTGGTGATCTACACCGCATGGCTCAAGCGGAGCAACGCATCCAACATTGTGATCGGCGGATTTGCAGGAAGCGCTGCTTCGATGGCAGGATGGGCAACGGCCACGGGGTCAGTCGACCTCCTGGGCTTCCTGGTGGGCTGGCTGGTCTTCATGTGGACACCTCCTCATTTCTGGTGCCTTGCGATAAGAGCCAGAGAAGAGTATGCGAGCGTCAGGGTTCCAATGCTACCCGTGCTCATAGGCAACCAAAAAACAGCCAGTTACATCCTGCTCAACACCGCGATACTGCTTCCGTATTCAGTGGCAATCGCTTTCTTTGGCCCAGGGTTGCTGTATGTAGGAGTGGCAGCAGTCTCTGGATCGGTCATGCTCGCATACCACTACAAGCTCACGAAGAATCCCACGCCAGAATTTGCATGGAAGGCTTACAAGGTCACGGCTCCCTACCTTGTCGTTATTTTTGTCGCCTTGGCAGTTGACGCGCTGTTCTACTATCCGCTCCCAGCTGCAATGATCGTTGGCTAGGCAGTAGAATCGGCCACGAGCTCTATCCTGCGTTTCTCCTTTGTAACCCAGGATACCCTGATAAGCCCGTAGATCTCTAGGTCGAGAAGGGTTTTGTTGAATTCAGATTCAGCAAGGGTTATGCCCTCCTTTGTCAGCGCGTTCATAAGGTCGGAGTCGGTCATATTGCCTGACTGCCTTATTTTTTCGTAGATCAGATTCCGTATTGGGTATTTCATTAGAGCTTCATCTTACCATCCATCTGGACCGATCTTGCACAGCTAAAGCAGCTCAGAGAGTGCAGAAAAAAGGGCATTAACGGTATTCATGCTGACCAGTTCTTAAAAAATATATCACTGAGAAGGACGCCATACTGACCACCAGACTTCAGCCTTCTAACGGATAACCGGACAGGATCAAGAGGAGAATACCATAGGCGCCAGCTGCGATGATGGCGATGTAAATCAGGTCCCAGCGCCTTGCCCATATACTGCTCAACATCACGAACGCGGCGTTCCAACGGTTATACGGCTTGCTAACCATTCCTCCAGAAGTTTCAACCATAAGAAACGATGGAACGACTGCGCGCAGGCTTTAATCAGCCGTAAAATGTCTTGTCTATTGGCTTGGGCATCGCGTAGGTGATGTTCTTCTTTATCGATTCGTACCAATCCTCGACGTCCTTGGTTATGGATGGCCTGACAAGCCTGACCGCCTTTGCAAAGTCAGAGTTCGTGACCACTTCGGACCTGTTCTGCATGGCATTCACGGCCGCCTCTCTACAGAGCGAAACGAGATCCGCGCCGCTGAAATTCTTTGTGACCTGCGCGGCGTTCTCGAGATCCACGTCGTCGGCCAAAGGCATCGGCTGCGTTATGATCTGGAGGATCTCTTGCCGCGCTTTTTCATCTGGCGGGGCAACGTAGACGATCAGGTCGAGCCGCCCCGGACGCAGAAGCGAAGTGTCTATCAGATCAGGTCTGTTCGTTATCCCTATGACAACAACGCCGGCACTTCCGGCGTCGTCCATCTCGGTCAGGATCTGGCTGAGCACCCGCTCGTTGCCTGACATATCGTCCTGACCTCTCGGTCGGGCGAGCGAGTCCAGTTCATCGAATACAACTATGCACGGGGACGACGCCTTTGCCTTTCGGAAGATCTCGCGGATAGCCTTTTCTGACTCGCCTACCCACTTTGAAAGGACTTCGGGCCCCCTGACGACGATGATGTTCGCGCTGCTCTCAGTCGCAAGCGCCTTTGCGAGAAGGGTCTTCCCCGTCCCCGGCGGTCCGTAGAGAAGTGCCCCGCGTGGTGGCTTTATTCCCATCTTTGCAAACTTTTCAGGTTCCTTGATCGAGCTGATGAGGTTATCATGGAGTGCGCGTTTCGCCTCGTACAGTCCCCCAACGTCATTCCACTTGACGCGGGCCACCTCCACGTAGAACTCCCTCATTGCCGTTGGAATAATTTCTTTCATTCCTTCCCTAAAGTCTCTGCTTGTAATGACCATGCTCTCGAGCACTTCGGGAGAAATCTTGTCGGCTTCTAGGTCGATCTCTGGCAGGTACCTCCGGAGCGCCTTCATGGCGGCTTCCCTGCAGAGGGCATTGATATCGGCACCAGTGTACCCATGAAGTTCAGAAGCCAGCTCCTGAAAGTCGATGTCGTCCGAGAGCGGCATTCCACGGGTGTGTATCTGGAGAATTTCGAGTCTGCCCTCAACATTGGGGACTCCGATTTCGATCTCTCTGTCGAATCTCCCCGGCCGCCGCAGAGCCGGGTCAAGGCTCTCCGGCCTGTTCGTGGCCCCCAGCACTATTACCTGG
>CAZNOV010000140.1:0-3436 GCA_964574725.1 uncultured Nitrososphaera sp.
GAAACAGATGTTGTGTGACACGAGAACTTGTTTAGTCCCCGACTACCCAAGG
This sequence comes from uncultured Nitrososphaera sp., assembly GCA_964574725.1. Lineage (GTDB taxonomy): Archaea > Thermoproteota > Nitrososphaeria > Nitrososphaerales > Nitrososphaeraceae > Nitrososphaera. The sequence continues at coordinate 53 of CAZNOV010000140.1, forward strand.
TGGAATCTCCGTAGTGAACCGGAATATAATCTCCCAGATGAAAAAGCATTCGCAATCGTGGTTTTTTGACTGGCTTAATCTTCCGGAGGCAGAACGCATAGTGCGTATAGAGCGTTCTTATGAGGTTTTAAGACAAGTTGCGGATAAACAGCTTCTACTCCTAGAACAATTTGAGAAATCGAGCTCTCATCGTAAAACCGAAGCCCATTTTTACTTTTTGAAAATTGTTCGGAGTTTTTGGAGGGACGCAGATTTCGCATTATGGTTAGGAAAAAGCCAATATGGCTTTTATGCTACCTACCCTGTAAGAACAATGATGGAGAAGATGCTAAAGATTTTTTGGTTCAGCGACCAGGATCCCGACAAGCAAGATCTTATTGCTAGGAAGGAACTCCTAAAACAATGTTTAGATCTGTATAGAAGCGAAAAGGACTATGGACGCCCTGGAGGTGTGTATAAAAGATTGTACGAGAGAATAAGCAGAGGCGACTTTCCGAGCATAGACGAGGTGAAGAGAAAAGACCTGGAAGCGTTTCCTTCATATGAGGTACTCTGTAAGAAGAGTAAGTTGGTTGATGGCGACAAGCTTTACCATTCATATCGCACCTTATCTGGACTGCCTCATGGAGACTTGCTTTCGGTCTCTCGGATTCACGGCGAAGAAGAAGTGGGAGAGTATAGACGGGTTATAATGTTCGCCGTCAGGTTCTGTGTAGAGATGATAAAGGCCGTAGATTTTCATCTGGAGCGAGCAACCCACCAGGACATTATTGATGCTATCGTGCGAGCAGACGAAATCCGTCGAGGGTTGGCTTAGGGTCCTGATGTTTTTCTCTAATTCGACATTACAGTAAATTTCCTCTCTTGTGCGCCGAGCGGACCGAGGGTTGTTCCGCACAAGAGTGTTGAGTTGGGATTTAGCCAATAGCAGGGGAACCCTTGTCCTGAGATATGTCGGGTAACACACCTTGTTGTTAGAAAGTTTCTTGAATTTTGAACCAAACTGACTTATAATCTTGCCTCTTTGTGGGGCTTACGTTCTGCGGGTTTTTGATTAACGGTTTGAGGAGGTGCTGGGAACTTGATCGGCCAACTTGTTGGGGCTGTCTGCGGCGCATTGGCTGCATTAATTGCTTACGCGATTGTTCGGAACCCCAAAGAGAATCGCGTTGCCTACATAGTAGTACTGCTCTTTGCATTTGGGTTTTTATATGCTCTATCGAAGCCGGTGGTTCGCTATATACAAATTGAATCGGAGTTACAGAGCGTAGCCGCATTCCAGGAACTTAAAAGAAATGACCCTGAGGCATATGAAAGAATCAAAGCCACGTTACATGATGCGATTCAGAACGGAGAATCGTTGGACATGGCGGCTGTTCGTGCGCGGTCAATTCTTAGTGAGTTGGTAGCAACAAAGTATCTCCCTCGTGCGTCTGACGATGCCATAGCAAATTATGTTGCTGTTATGGTTGAAGAGATCGAGCAGTTTACCAATGCAGACCCGAATGCATGCTACCAATACTTGTTCCCCAAACAGTATGGTCCTGCAAATCTACGGTACGTTGACAAGAAAACGATGGAAAAGGATCTCACTGCCCTTGCACAGGTCATACACACTGCTGCTCAAAACCAACAATCCACTGTTACCTCAGCAGATGGTGAAGCGATTTTGAAAGGCGTCGTTCAAGACCTGTACGGGGTTTATGGGGATGATATCTTACTGCTAGATAAGATTCATGACCCCTCCACCGATAGGAAGAGGGCGTGCACAGTTGTTGCTGCCTTGTATCGTCGCATCTTAGATTTGCCGAAGCCACAAAGAGGCGTCGTGTTGCGTCACATGTTTTTCAATCCGTAGCCGTTGGGCCTTTTGAATGTGGAGAAGTAAGTGTTAGAAGATATACTGGATGACTTCAGATGGACTACGCAGACAACGTTGGCAAGAGGTTTGGTATAGGGAGTCTCTTCGCTTTTGGTAGTTTGTTAGTCACCAGCTTTATTATAAATTCTGTCGCTCTGCGTTTTCCACCTATCCGACCATTTGTGCCCACCATTACAATCTTCGGGCCGCTCATAGGGTTCTTTATAAGCGGTGCTGTTGGCGGAGCCTCTTTGGGCATGGGGAGAAACGTTGCGGTTGGTTTCGGAATAGGTTTTTCTATCTTAGGCCCCATCTTCATATTCATTTTCATGGAGCGCCTCAAGCTGACGGAAAATGAAATGACTGGTGTTTCTGCCCTTCTTGGTGGTTTTGTTAACGCAGTCGCATACGCTATCTACTTCGGAGTCGCTGGTGCAATCGGTTCTGCATTTATGAGGAAAGGACTGAGATTTGTGCTCACCAACATGAAAATGTTTGCTTTTGCTGGGGCTTTCGGTGGTGCAATCACATGGATACCGATCCTTTCTTTTTGGGTTTGGGTTTTGGGGTTGATTGTGGATCGTAACTCGGCATTCGCTGCGGGTCACGTCCTAATGATGTTTATTGGACTTGTTATTGTTTACGCCCTTAGTGGGGTTGCTCTAGGCGGAGCAGTGAATCGTTTGCATGGAGTAGATGCTGATGCAAGTGGCTAATATTAGCGATAAAAACCTGGGGGTCAGCGGTCATGAAGCAAGGCTTCACCACGAACGATGAAAATGAGATCCTCGGGGTCTTATTTTCATGGCAGACCTGCGTATTGCGTAACTAAGACTTGCATATTACGTAACTAATCTGGAAGAGGTAAACGCTCCGGCTCGGAGGAGAAAGCCCGGCCCAGACCACCGCGCGTCGAAGGCGAAGGCGCGCTCTCCCACGCCTGCCTGTCGGCAGACAGGTCATGTCCCGAGACAATAACCGCGACGTGATTGAACGATGAACGAGGAATGCTGAACGATGAATGCTGATTCCCAAGATAATGAGTGGTCACTCTTCGACAGAGGCGGTCTGTTGGCGGTAATCACATTCGAGCCGGAGCTTGGCCAGGAGGTCTTTGAAGCCCAGCAACAGGGCCACGTCATCGGTCTGGGCCAGAAACGCGATGATCTCCATATCCCTGGTTTGGTGACCAGCCTCGTCTTCGAGACAACAGGTCACTTTGGCGATCTTCACCGGGATAGCGCATTCGGGTTTGCCAGCGATGCCACGGATTTCATGATCGGCCAGATCAGCCCGTTCCAAGTCCTGCCAGACGAACGCCGGCAACAACGAGATCGGAGCGCCGGTATCCACGACGGCCCGGTACGCTCTCGTCCAGCCCGTTGGCGTCTTGAACCGCACGTCCGCCAGCAGCCGGATGATCTCGATACCCGGAATCTTCTGCTCCAGCGCTGGGCTGGGAACCAGCTTAAAGGCCAACTCAACTCGCATAAATGGCGTCGCCGGAGTCAACATAGTAAACT
>CAZNOV010000141.1:0-3434 GCA_964574725.1 uncultured Nitrososphaera sp.
CTGTTGTGTGGATACAACACGGTTCTTTTGTGCGACGATGTTCTCGAAGACCCGCTTTACTTCCGGAAGTACTTTATTTGCGTCCTGAGGCGTGAAAAGCCTGTACATTATGCTGACAGGACCGTTGAGCGTCACAGATAATTTATGCCTTTAGAGGTGCCTTCGCAAGCGGTCAGCCGCTAAGTACTTCGACCCGATACGACTTGCTGTAGATCTCTGGCATACTTCCACCTCTGAATGACGCAATTATTCTTTCGCTTTTGGGATCAAGCTTCAAGTGGAGTACTGCATGACCATAGCTTGTCGGTATTGAATGTTTGAATTCTATTGGAGCAGAGTCCCCATCGTACAGTTTCTGCGGAATTTTTGGCTCCAGCTGGATCTTGTGCGCTATCATGTCGATATTCATCCCCAGCATCATTTCCACAAACGAATAGGCATACATGCCCGCCGACCATGCCTGCAAGATGCATGAATTGAACGGTTCCGGTCTGTCCCCGCGGTAGGTTTCTGCGAACATGCCGTTTTCGGACAAGATTCTGTCCGCCATCGACTCTATGTAGCGAAGGGCCTGTTGCTTTCTGCCGTACTTTAATTCGCCGAGGGCGGCCCATCCTGTAACGAGTGGCCATACAGCCCCGTCATGGTACAGGGTAGGCTGGTACCTGGAGTCAAGGCTGCTCAACGTCCTTAGCCCCCATGCAGTAGTCATATCATCCTGCTCGATTCTAGATAGTACTGAATCCGCCTTCACCCTGTCCTTTACAGCGTCGCTCAGAAGGAGAACCAGCGCGTTGGGCCTTATGCTCGGGTCCTTCGACCCGTCTTTTCTTATGGTGTCATAATAAAATCCTGCGCCGGTATTCCAATACTCCAAGTCTATTTTCTCTTGGAGTAAATGAGCTCTAGCGCTCCATTTTTTCGCTCTGTCATCGTCTCCCAGTATTGCTGCAAGCTCGCTCCCCACTCTCAGACTCTCATAGAAAAGCGCCTGGATATCATTGGCGCTTTTTCTTCTGTCGATATGATCCATCCATGTAGAATCCTGGATCGGGAGCTTTTCGGCAGTGCCGGTAAAGTCGTTTTCGACGAGTCCATCGCCGTCGACATCCTTGGAAAAGCCCCAATCGATCAGATCCACTACGGACTGCCACCGCTTTTTCAGGTAACCGACATTTCCTGTAGCTCGCACATAATGCAGGAGCGCCCAAGGAAAGAGAAATGTCGCGTCTGCCGATCCATAGGTCGTTCCGTGTAGAAATGCCCTTCCGCTTATCAACATAGGTAGCTCACCTTTGATTGCATGTTTTGTGGTCTTTCTCGCTTGGCGTCGCAGAAAATTTTCAATCGTGGATAAAGCAAACGAGTAATCTCCTATCGCAAGATAGCCACGCAGGGTCCACCCAGTGTCCCTTGCCCAATAGTTCGGAAATCGCGGCAGGCCGGCACTGATGCCAGTGCCCAGTCCATCATATTCTGTTTTCAGGTACCTGAGACAGGCCTTCGTCTTTTCATAAGCAGCAATAAGCTTCGACATTGTTGAGTTTTTTTGTGAAGAAGACGATCCGATTCTTAGGGTCGTCGCTGAATAATCATTGAAGCCCTTTTGAGTGGCTTCCATCAGTTTCGTGTAGTTGTCCCTTATGGACACGAACTCCTGCAGGCAGCGTGCCTCACTGACGAAACCGCCTGCTGCAACTAGCGCAACCTTCACCGGAGGCTTTCCAGTCTCGATTTTGAAATCATAGGAAAGCTCAAAGTCATTGTCGAACGAATCGGTGAGGATCCTGTCTGGTTTCATTGATCCCGGAGCAACGCCAATTGTTCCAAAGTACTGCACGTCGACTCCTTTTTGCGCCGCAGTGCTTATCTGCAAACAGTTCTTCTTTTGGTTGAATTTCGCGACGCTGCTCTGCGACACCGCAGCAAGGCCGTAACTGGTCATGTTTCCATCAATAAGGAAGTGAATGCGAATTCTCTTTATTGAGGGTGTCATTTTTTTCCCTTTTGCAATCTTTGGCACGCCAGGTTCGGACGATTGCTTAATCTCAAGAGCCATGATGAACCCCCTGTTTTCAAAGGGGACCAGCAATTTCCTTTTCACCTGCAGACCGGCCAATTCGTGGCGTGTCTCGATGATACCGTTCTCATGTTTTGAGGAAACGACGAAACTTGGCAGACGCTTTCGAACGCCGTCGTCTACAGAGATTTCGACAATGATCCTGCCAAATGCCCTTGCAGGGGGGACGTACAGGCCACCGTTGTCGTACCGGACTCCCATCCATGTCCAGTAAGTGGAGAGGGCACCGTTGGCAGAACATACGACATAGGCCTTCTTGCCAGATAGAACAAGTGGAGTTGAAAAATTCTTAAAGATCGTTGCGTCTTCGCCGGAAGGCAGCGCTTCACTTTCTAACGCCTGTTCTGGGATCACTATCTTACCGCTCTGATGCCTAGCATAGTCGGCGAACGTAAATGGTATCAAGATCTGCTCAAAGCCCTCCAACTTGCTCATCACAACGATCTTGTGTCTTCGCTTTTCATCTAGGCTGTGGTCGTTCATTACAAGGATCCTTGCGCTCTGGAAGGGCTTGAATGGGATGGGTCTATTCTCCGTAAGGGCTGCCGCGTTAACCATGTCATCTTGGGTTGCAATGAACACAACTTTCTTTGGAACAGGCACGTCGTCAACGTATACGTCGAGTGAAATGATGTTTCCGCCAAGCGGAACAGGAGGGTTCAACAATGAGAAGATGAACCCCTGATATTTGCTTCCATTACAGACTATGGAAACATTCTGCAGACTCCCACTAACATATGATAACGCAGTATGAATGCTGTCAAGGGTTCTAACTATTTCTGATACACCGCCTCATCTAGTCTTGGATCGAGAGATCAGCCGCATACCCGTTTTAAAGTCCTTTGGAAGCAAGCGCGCGACTCACTTTGCCCGGGTGATAATTTTGCCAAACCATTTAATATCATCAATCGTATACCACCTACATGAAGCTGGATTTTCCGAGGTATACCGAAAGGCTCGGTGCCGTAAGCATCCATGCGGTCCAGAGGATCTACGAGCTTGATTCTGGAAAATCCAAGGGGTTCCTCACTTCGCATCAAACAATAAAAAAATTCGATTATGATGAGATATCAAACCTGCTCCATGACCTGGCTATCGTAATACCAATCATGAACGAGAAGCTAAAGCTGCTTGAAGGTGTGCTGAGCGGTATACCGAACGAGTGCCTGGTCATCATAGTATCCAATAGTTCTAGGAAACCTGTAGACAGGTTCGCAATGGAGGTTGAGGCCATCAGACAGCTGGGCCGGTTTATGGACAAGCGCATGATCATTGTGCATCAGCAGGACCTGGGACTGGCGGAGGTGCTGAAGAAAACCGGCTACGATTCTATCCTCGATTCCCAAGACAGGAT
>CAZNOV010000142.1:0-3382 GCA_964574725.1 uncultured Nitrososphaera sp.
ATAAATTCGTTTCTTCGGCGTGAAGTTGCCGGGCGCGGGTGATGAATTTTTGAACAGCGGTTGGACCGGCCATATAAACCTCCCGTAACAGCGCGTTAGATCACACGCCATTTCTAGTCCCGCCGCCGGTGCGGCGTCAAGACTTGGAAGCCTTATTTACCGTGCTCCAACGTAGCGTTTCCGAAATTCGTTACAATCTCGGTTCTTCATGCCGTCTTACCGCCAACTGAGGAGACTCGGAGGAACTCGAACAAAGTTACCATTTGGCCAGTTGAATTCTGTAGATAACCGCATTACATAACTACCTCGGTTAAGGAAAACGGGGAGTCCGTGATCGAACTTAGATTTCCAAGGCTCGTTACAGCGGCCAATTCGAAGAGCGTCCTGAGGCTTTGCAATCGAGCGATAAGGCGACTTGATTCTGAGGTAACTTTTGACTTGAGCAGAGCGGAGTTCATTACGCCATTTGGCGTTACCGTAATTGCTGGTACAATCACAAGCTGTATCGAACTCGGCAAGAACGTCCTCTACCGACGTTCAGAAAAGGCCGACGTGGAGAGCTGGCTTTCAAGCATAAGTTTCTCGCGGCTGTTTCAAGTCGATGCGTTGTCCCAAGCCGCACGTGAAAGCAGTATCGAGTTGCGCCAACTCAAGCGTCTGAATCCCATTTATGTGGACGATCTGGTGTCGCTTCTGGACCATAACATGAATTTGTCGCCAGGTGTCCGGGACTCTATTAAATTGAGCCTTCAAGAACTTCTAACCAACGTGTTCGACCACAGCAACTCGGACATTGGGTGTTTTGTCTGTGCGCAATACACGCCAAGATCACAGCTAATCCGACTGTCAGTCATGGACGTTGGCATCGGGATACTCCACTCGCTGAGAAAGGTTAAACAGTATTCCGGCTTAACCAATTCGCATGAAGCAATAACGCTGGCAGTGGAAGAAGGAGTAAGTAGTCGAAAAGGCAAGGCGGGTTTGGGGTTGTCCCACATCCGTCGCTTTGCTAGGGTGAATCAAGGGACGTTAACCGTGATCTCCGGAAACGGAAAAGTGAATTTCTATTCCAAGAGCATTGAGCCAAGACCCATGCCCAGCAAGTTTCAAGGCACGGCCATAGAACTTAGAATCAATGCGGATAAACAGGGATTTTACTTTCTCACGTCCGAGAAGGATTTCATTTTCTAACGACTTAGGGGCCTACAAATCGCATGCGAACAACTGAGATAAATATACAGGACGTATCGGAAAAGAGAACCGTTACACGAGACGACGGCAGAGTTATCTATGAAAAGATAAAAGATCTCTGGACTGACCACGATCGTATCTCGGTGGACTTCATGAATCTCCTGGTTGCGTCGGTGTCTTTTATGGACGAAGCCTTCGGTCACCTAGCTCTGGAACACTCGGAACGGGAATTGCGAAGCAAACTTGCATTCAAGAACATGAGCGAGTTCGACCGAGCCCTTCTGAATGACATTATCGCATCGAGAATCCGCGAGAGACTGCTTAAGAACCGAGAGAAACCCCGGTCATCGAAGGCGCGTCTGAAGTTAGGCGTAAGAATTTCTAGAGGTCGCTAGCGAGACAGCGCGGGCGAGACGGCGCAAGTCAAAGTTTACGGTGGGAAAGTTTTCAGCCGCGCCATCCCCTTCCGCCGGAAACTTCATCACAGATTGATAAGATTGTTATGCGGCCGGACCCCAGTCACCGAAAGGCACAGTCCACAGCCATAGTACAGACTCAGGCCTGACCCTGCCTCCCTGATCTTGCCTCCGAAGATAATTTCGCAATTACGCAAACGTAATATGGATCGATTCATTTCGACGTTTCGGGAATTGCCGAAACGTGGAGGTCTCCTCGTCACGTCCGAATTCTCTTAAACGACTTGAACGGAACGAAGCGGTTAAACCCTTCGATAGGACTCAGGGCAGGCTGTTGGAACGGCTTGAACGGGCTTTCTGTTTGCCTTAGAGCGTCGGTTTCAACACGAAAAAGCTGCCCTTAAGCTCTTAAACCGCGCCTATTCTTTTCTTTTCCTGAATCAACACCTTGCGCTGGTCCGACCCGGTGCAGATCCAGAAGTATTTTGCAAACGATATTGAGGAATCAAGATGTTGTACAGGTCCGACCCGAGGCTTTTTCCCGGCGAGAACTTATTCCCTTTTATCCTCGCATGACCTCTTTTCTTCCCCTCAATGATACCCGTGTTTTGGCTGAAATTTTATTTTATTCTCATATCTTCTCACAACTTTCAGTAGGTCGACTACAATTTCTTTATTTTCAGTGTAAAGAGCCAGGCCATAGTTTTCACTGGCGCAGAAAGATAAGAAACCACGGTATACGTCTTTCCTCGAATTCATATAGAGGAGAGCATTTGGAATAATCTCCCGTAAGGCTCCGTTCCGTTGCTTAAGCGACTTTGTCAAGGAATAATCCAAATAGACATAGGAGCGGGAATTGTCGTGCTCGAGTTCGAAAGGAACTCCTCGATGTTTTGCCGCAGCGGCTTGTATCCTCACAAATTTTAATCTGCCGTTCTTAATGTGATTCTGCACAAGATTGCGGAAATCATGAAAACGGTTCCTAGGATTATTCACAAATAATGAGTAGAGTTCTCCATGCTTGCTCTGCTTCGCCAGTCGATCTGCTAGCAAATAAATCTCTTTCCGTGTTTCATCGCTCTTCTGATATGACTGAATTGGAATAAAATCATATTTGGCAGTGTCTCTTTGGAACTCTAGGTAGTCTTTTTTCGGAAATGTATCGCGACGTCTTCCTAGCCACATTAACTCGGTATCACCTCTATTCTTTGCGAGGCTGACTTTACCCAGCTGCTTAGAAATTAATTTCTTCTTAAACTCGCTATGCGCAGAGAGCTTTTGACAGAATACCTGTGAGGCGAAGACATGGTTAGGAAGCGTGATAGGCTCAATACGGGCAGCTTGAATTACATTCTGCCCAATACAGTTTGGTACACTGCTGTCCAAATTAGCCGGGTTTTAAACTAGCGGCCATTGATTTTACGTCGTATTTGGACGGGTTTTGCGTCATTTTGAAATTAGACCCCATTGTGCTGTCCAAATTATCGAAAGGTCAAAACCTCCTGCTGGTGGGCTGCCTGACTCTGCGCAGGTGTCCCAAAGGGTTGGTCGAGCCAACTCCAAAGATCTCGATAGGTGAACAGGTTCATGCGCAAAAGCGCCACCAAGTTCGACAGCGACCAGGAAAATTTGGACTTAAGCTGCAAGTAACGCAGAATCAAAATCGCAATCAGCGCCGTCCACACTTGGATCTTCACCGCGTTGGCTGAGGTGCCCACGAAGGTCTTGATCTTAAGATTCTGCTTGAGCGCTTTGAAGAACAGCTCGATCTGCCA
>CAZNOV010000143.1:0-3372 GCA_964574725.1 uncultured Nitrososphaera sp.
TACTCCGCCGGCCCGGCGATCCCACGCCATGGCGTACGATCCAGACAACAAGGTGATTATTGTATTTGGCGGATACGGCAACGGCAGCCATCTGGGAGATACGTGGACCCTTGATCTAAAGAACAAAGCCTGGACCAGCATGCAGCCTGAAAATTCCCCGTCTGCGAGGGCTGCTACGACGATGGTTCATGACCCCGTTGGCAAGAGAATGTTCTTGTTTGGAGGTTTTGCGCAGGGCCACTCAATCGTGTCAAACGATACTTGGATCTACAGCTACGCAACGAACGCTTGGACAGAACTGAGGCCCAGGGATGCCCCCAGTGAAAGAGCCTCATACGGGATGGCATACGACTCCAAGAGACACGAAATCGCCCTCTTTGGAGGTTTTACAGAACGCGGCTATTTCGATGACATGTGGATCTACGACATACAAGAAAATTCTTGGCGTGAGCTGTCCAGTGCAGGAGACATCCCCTCGCCGCGAGGCGCAATGGGTTTTGTCTATGATATTCGAAATGATGTCTATGTCATGTTTGGCGGATTCTCGGACAGGGGGTTCTTTAGCGACACTTGGATCTTCGACCCCAAGACAGGCATATGGGAAAGGAAGGAACCATCGGATTCTCCTCCGCCAATAAGGACAAGAATGGTATACGACAGTTCGACGGGCCGGGCAATTTTCTTTGGCGGCGACACGATCTCGCTTGAAAGTGAAGAGGGAGCTCCTGAACCGTATTCGGGAGTCTGGGCATATGATCTCGCTACAGATCAGTGGATCAAGATTGAGACCAGCAATGCACCGCCGGCAATGGCACTTAATGGGATAGTCTACGAGCCAGAGGACCGGGCGCTGGTGATCTTTGGTGGTACTGACACGCTGATTGATGAAGTGAACTTTGTCGGACACGAATTTCGGGACACATGGATCCTTCCGCTAAGCGACTCTGCAGCCACTGAAAGTCAAGGCATGTTGATAGCCATTCCAGTAGGCATCGGAGCCGCGATCGCAGTTGCTATTGCCGCTGGGGTGGCCCTGTGGAAGAAGAAAAATAGTGGCAAAGAATCAACACGATAACAAATCTTCTTCTAGAGCTATTGACCATTGGAATGTTAGGGTACAACCCAGCATAGTTGTTAAAAGGCTTCACAGTCCTGACGTGATCTCGTGGAATTGGTTTCTGATAGGTTAGGCGAGAAGAGGAATTCATTTGACATTTGCGCCGACATGCTGAAGGTGTTGGCGGAGGATGTTGAGTGCAGCCCTGCGATGCTGGCTATTAGGAGCCACCTGGACAGCAGGGGCATTGCCAAGTACTTGGACTTTTTGCTAAGAAATGAGCTCGCCGCGCTTTATGCCGGCCACAACCGCCGCGCAATCAGAATTTCAGAAAAAGGGAGGTACTACCTGAACCAGTACGTGAAACTTGCTGCAATGCTTGAATGATTGTTCCCAAGATGAGTGACTGGCTGCCTAGTACGAATGTTTTTGAAATCTGTGGTTCCTCAGCGCACCGGCGCTCCTGAAAAGCTCCGAGCAAGCGCGGCAAAGATGAGGCCGACGGACATAGTGTTTGCGCAATTCTTGCGAGTTTGGCCCCGTCCCATATATGCGCTCTCTCAGCGTATCGCTCCGTATGCTTAACTCGGAGAATCCCGGCCACGCGAATGGTTTAAGGGTATGAACTCTGGTTTGGGCCGATTGGGAACGCCCATTCTCCGGGCCGGAATCCTCCAAGAAGCCGTTTTTGTGCATGACGGACTGTGCTGTTCATTCGATCCACGACTATAAACAAAGCCGGACCACTTTGATTATTCTATGATAGTTAATTATCCAGATTTTAGTGACAAGATGGTCCTATAATGCGCGGGAACAGAAAATGACGGGCGGTCTTTAGGTTGGATAAATCGTGAACAAGGGAAACCCCGAAAAGCTGACCTTTACGCCTTTTCTGTCGTCAGCTTGTCTAGAAAGTAGTCAAGGAGCACTATGGTAATCGCAACGTCTTTGTCTGACAGCCCATCCAAAGTGCTGTTGAACTCGACCATGATCTTGCGCCATACCTCTAGTGTTCCTCCGCCCTTGAATCCGTAGCTTTGGTTACTGCTGACTAGGTGCTTGCAGAATTCGTCCGTGAATTTTAGCTCGTGAATCCTCTTTTCGATAACCCCTGCTCCCAAGAGCTTCTCGATGAGTCCGTTTTCACGCATTCTCGACAGCTCTGACCCATCCGTTGATAAAACTGGGTTGTCCATCGTTTGTGCCGGGACTGGAAACTTATGCCACTTGGGGGTTAAGGAAATGACATTGTCGGTGGTTAGGGCTCCCCATTCCTATCATGGCGGATCAGACCGAAGGCCAACATCCCGGTGTTGTCAATAGCTTATGGGTATCGCTGGGCGTCACAAGATTGACAAAACTCCTCAACAAAGTAAATCCTTATAAAGAAACCGTCTCATTAGACTGCGCGGTCGGTGAGAGAGGGCGCTGAACCTAAAGCTTCTTAGTCTTGGCCTTGGGAAACAGAAAGTCGCCATCCTTGCGCTGTGGTCCGTATCACTTGTCGGCACGCGAATGCTGCTTGGTCTTGCATTATCGGACCTCTGGACAGGCACAATCGGAGCCGTTGGAATCACTTTTGGCGTATTCTACTTTGCACTGACGCGCACTCCCCTCGGGAAGTACCGCCCAGCAGTTAACTGCATCCTGCGAGAGTGGTATGCCAAAAAGTTCCTTCTTTACAGCGTAGCTATTTCGGCATCGGTGATTCTGGGAATTATCGTCCTGGTTGAATACGGATACGCATACCATAGAAGCGACTTGATATCAATTTACGATCTTGACACTGTTGACAGTGCGCAAAAGCATGTGAACGATTCGGTGAGGGAGCTGACTCTGAGAGGCCATTCTATCATGGATATTTTCTCAATAACAGCAGCGAGCGTGGACAGGAGCCTGAATGGCTATTACCTGAAATCGGCGAGTTTTGTGTTTGCAGAACACCTGGAAGTCATGGCGTTTCTGCTCATTGCGAAAAAGTCGGCGAACCTATTCAGCTAGGATCGTGTGTCGTCCGTCCCGTATTTCTCAAGAACCCGACCCATAATTTCAGCTTTCTGAATGTTGCTTAACCCTCGGACGGTCGGCACGGACATGACATAGCCGCGCTCTGCCGCTTTTTCCATGAAAGAGTTGTATATCTGGTCAATTATCGTATGTGACCCGTCGCCGAAGAACTGGCGGAGCTTTGATCCGATGCCGATGATGTCGATTCTGTCGGGAGTCATCGGGATCCCATCCTGCTCGAGCTGGCCTAGAAAGGCATGCATCGTGGAATCTCCCACAGTCGAGAGTGCTTCCACGGCTGAGCCGTA
>CAZNOV010000144.1:0-3311 GCA_964574725.1 uncultured Nitrososphaera sp.
TTCATGGAAGCACTGCTTCCATGAACTTTCTCTTTTTCAACTTTCACGCCACGTAAAACGTTTAATATCGATCTCCTGAGAGACACAACATAGTTGCAGCAGGATTATGTGGCTGACCGGAGAAAGAGGCTGGATGACCTGCCCGAGCTTCCAGAGGGCCGACCAGCGCTGCTAATGTCAGCGGTATATTCCGGTGAAGAGAGAAAAGTCTACCTAAAGTTCTATGATCCCGAGGATAACGTCATTTACCATTGGCGCGACAGAACCGACCACAAGCCGTATTGCTATACGAAAATAGAATACGCAGCAGAAGCGGAAGAGGTTGCGAAAAAGGAGACGAAGTACACCCTTGAACGAATGAAGAAAAGAGACATAATTCTGGACAGAGAAATTGAGGTCCTGAAGGTTGTCGCGCCCGACCCGCTTTCTATCGGCGGAACAGACAGCAGCTTCAGGGAAAAGGTGCGCAGCTGGGAAGCTGATATCCGATATCACGAAAATTACCTGTATGACAGGGCCCTAATCCCGGGGACATATTACGTCCGAAGAGGCGAACAGATCACCTCTTTTGAATACCAGATTTCAGAAAAGGTGCAGTTTGCGCTCAAGAGTTTGCTGTGGGACAAGATAAAGGAGGCTGGAGAAGCCGGCAAGGAAAACAGGCAGTACATCACCAGCTGGGCGAACCTGCTCAACCAACCTATCCCCGCGCTAAGGAGGGTGGCGCTGGACATTGAGGTGGAGACGGAGGAGGGGAGAATGCCCAACCCCCGCGACCACGACAGGCGGGTTACCGCTGCGGCGTTCGTAGGAAGTGACGGCTTTCGGAAGGTCTTTGTGCTCACGCGTGACACACCTAGCACAGGCGAGCAACTGATCCCTGACGCCGAGCCGTGCAAGACTGAAAAAGAGCTGCTGGAAAAAACCTTCGACGTTATTGGCCGCTACCCAATTCTTGTGACGTTCAACGGCGACGACTTTGATCTCCCATACCTTTATGCGCGCTCCCAAGATCCCCGAGTTGATCCTTCGGGCGTTGCAATTCCAAAGGACAAAGTGCCAATAATGGTCAGGCGTGAGTCGTTCATAAAACGGGGTATGCAGGCGGAGCCCGTCGGGATAAGGCACGGGATCCACCTTGACCTCTACAGGACATTTGACAACAGGTCGATCCAGATCTATGCATTCAGCCGCGCGTACACTGACCGCACGCTAAATGCGATCTGCGAGGCGCTGCTTAACGACTCTAAGATCGAGTTCGAAGGCGACATCGCTGATCTCCCTGTTCAGAGGCTTGCTGAATACTGCTTGAAGGATGCCGAGCTTACGTTTAGGCTGACAGCATTCAACGACAACCTGCTCATGAAGCTCCTTGTGGTTATCGCTAGGATAGGCCGGCTTTCCGTTGACGATATCGCGCGCTTTGGAGTCAACCAGTGGATAAGGGGAATTCTCTATTTCGAGCACAGGCAGAGGAACGAGCTGATACCCAGCAGGAAGGAGCTCGAAGAAAAAGGCTCGGCGTCCACTACCGCGGTGATAAAGGAAAAGAAATACCGCGGAGGAGAAGTGATCGAGCCGATCCCTGGAATCCACTTCAATGTGGTCGTGCTCGATTTCGCTAGCCTGTACCCGAGCATAATCAAGGTGCACAATCTTTCGTATGAAACGATCAACTGCCCCCATGAATCCTGCAAGGAAGCCAAGATAGAGGGTACAACGCACTGGGTTTGCAAGCAAAGAAAGGGGCTGACGTCGCTTCTAATTGGCTCGCTGCGTGACCTTCGCGTCAGCTATTACAAGTCGCTTGCGAAGGACAAGACGCTGCCGCCTGACGAGAGGCAGCTGTACAACGTTATCAGCCAAGCTATTAAGGTGATCCTTAACGGCAGCTATGGAGTCATGGGCGCGGAAATCTTTCCACTATACTGCCTGCCGGTCGCGGACTCGATCGCTGCAATAGGACGGAGTACAATCCACAAAGCCATAAACAAATGCAAGGAGATAGGTATCGAAGTAGTCTACAGCGACACTGACAGTATTTTTCTTAAAGAACCATCGGCTATCGCGGTCGAAGAGATGGAGAACTGGGCGCGCAGCACACTCGGCGTAGACCTTGAAGTCGACAAGGAGTACCGCTATGTGGTTTTCAGCGATCTGAAGAAGAACTACCTTGGAGTCAAGCCTGACGGCTCCGTGGATGTTAAGGGTCTGACCGGCAAGAAATCCCACACACCGCCATTCATCAGGAAGGCCTTCTATGATATCCTAGGCATACTTGGCAAGGTCAGCTCCCAGAAGGATTTTGAATCGGCCAAGGAAAGCATCAAAATGATAGTGCAGGAAAACGCAAGGAAGCTTGAGGCCCGCGAGATACCCATTGAGGATCTCAGCTTCAACGTAATGATAAACAAGTCCCTGGGGACGTATGGCAAGAAGGACGGATCCAAGACGATGGAAGGCAGGGACAGTTACAAGGGACTACCCCAGCACATCAAGGCGGCCAAGATGCTTGAGGGAAGGCACGAGCTTCGGGCCGGCGACGTGATATCGTACGTCAAAACAAAAACAACCGATGGCGTCAAGCCTGTGGAGCTCGCAAAGCCCGAAGAGATAGACAATGAAAAGTACCTGGAGGCGATGGAGTCGACGTTCGAGCAGGTGCTTTCGGTACTGAACTTTGACTTTAAGGCAGTGCTGGGCAGGCCCCGGCAACAGAGCCTGGATGAGCTTTTCTGGAGCAGATAAGCGGCTCTAGCCTTGCTTGAAAACTACCGAGCCGTTGCTGGCATGCATTAGGACCTGTCCGGTTGTGGCGTCTACCCAGGTTTCCCATTCGTGGCTCCCGTACGCATTTTGCATCCGCACTTTCCATATGTACTGGTTCTCGTATTCAGGAATCTTGTCGCCGCTGATGACCGGAGTATCTTCCATCGTTTTCTCATCCACTAGAAAGGCAACGCCGCCGTTCATTACATGCAGCAGCTCGGCCGTGGCAGAATCTTCATTCACTGATGATCTGATTCCTCTGTCCGTCATGACCTGCAACGCGGTCGCAACGGCAGCATCTTCAGAAATCCTGACTGGACTTTGGGCCTTGCTGTAGGTCTGATACATCAATAATGAAGCAGCCAGGATGCCGAAGGAGAATAAAGAGACCGTAATCATTGTGACTAGCTTCTTTCTCGCCGGATTGGGGAAGAGTGATTTTTCTTGGGGCAGGGTACATTTAGATGGAGCAGCGCCAGATTTATCGTTTTGTCCAAATGCAGCCAGCGCTACAGTTTATTATCATCTCTCCTTGACATTTC
>CAZNOV010000145.1:0-3294 GCA_964574725.1 uncultured Nitrososphaera sp.
GGACTCCTTGCCGCAGCCCGCCAACACGAGGACCGACAGGACCCCGCCCACCGCGCCAATCTGCTCCTGTGGGCACTTGACCTCGATCCCAAGTATCGGCTCGAGCAGCACAGGATCTGCTATCAACATCGAGCCAAGCATTGATCTCCGGGTCGCAGGCATTAGCTGCGCAAGGCCCCTGTGAGCCGGGTCTTCGTGCGGAACATAGTGGTGCAGCACAAACTTTACTCCCCTCACCGTTTCGCGGGCGATGGGGCCGTTGTGGATGACGTCATCAAAACCAGACCGGATCGAATCCATCGACTCCTGCATGAACTGGACGCCCTTGGTTTCATCGATGAGCATGTTGCCGGTCGGGTCAACGGCAGCGACGCTCCTAGCCTCGTCTGCGTCCCAGCCCTTTTCCCGGAGCATCCTTGCCATCTCCTTCTTGTCCATGTCTTCCTTTATCTTGTTGGTCCTGATCATCTCAAGCACGTCGTCCGGCAGGGGCTCGACCCGCATGAATATCTTGTTGTGCTTGTTGGGCGACTTGCTCATTATCGGCCCCGCCTTTGCGCGGATGGTTTCGCGGTAGTTGATGAGCGGCTGCGTGGTGACGACGTCAAGCCCCGCTTCCTGCAAAAGTGACGTTGCGATTTCCAGGTGGAGCACGCCCATGCCTGCCATAAGGGTCTCGCCGGTCTCTTCGTTTATCTTTACAATGAGGTTTGGATCCTCCACCGTGATCCTGCGCAGCGCTTCGACCAGCTTTGGAAGGTCCTTCGGGTGCTTTGGCTCCACTGCAATCGTGACCACCGGTTCGGACACATACTTGATCGACTCAAATGCCTGGGTCCCCTTGACCGTCGAGAGGGTTTCGCCGGCGACCGCGTGCTCGAGTCCCAGCAGCGCAGGGATGTTGCCCGCCGGTAGTACGCTGACGACCTCCCTGGTATTTCCCATGTATATGTTGACCGACTGCACCCTTGCGCTTCGCTTTGCGTCGATCAGGTAGATCTCGTCGCCGTCCTTGATTGTTCCCGAGTAGAGCCTGCCAGTCGCGACCCTGCCGGCCTGGGGGTCAACATTTATCGTCGTAACCATCATGAGCGCCGGGCCCTTCTCGTCGCAGCCGACCAGCGCCTTGCCGATGTCAGAGTTGAGATCGCCGGGCCAGATCTTTGGAATCCTGTACTTTTGTGCTACATGCGGCGGCGGGTGGTGTTCGACGACCATGCCAAGGACCGCGTCATGCAGCGGAGACCTTTCCGCCAAGGCCTTGATCGCGTTGGGGTCCGTGCTCGTGTAGGCTTCATAGACGTCCTTGAAACTAAACTTCGATTTTATCGCCATCTTGTAGTTAAAGCCCCACCTGTCCTTGGCTGATCCAAACGCAACCGTGTTGCCCTGTATGCTGACCTTCCACTTTTCCTTGACCTCCGGCTCGGCGTAGATGTCGATGAGCTGGTTAAAGTGGGCAATGATGTTTGACAGCCATTTCTGCATCGCCGCGGGGTCGAGTCTGAGCTCCTTGACGAGCCGGTCGATCTTGTTTATGTACAGGACCGGCCTCACGCGCTCCTCAAGGGCCTGTCGCGTGACTGTTTCTGTCTGGGTCATGATCCCCTCGACCGAGTCCGAAACCACGACCACGCCGTCAATGGCGCGCAGCGCGCGGGTCACCCTGCCGGTAAAGTCGATGTGGCCGGGAGTGTCAATCATGTTAATGACGTACTCCTTACCTTCGGTTTCGTAAAACAGCGTGACGTTTGCGCCCCTGATCGTCATCTGCCGGTTCTGTTCAAGCTTCATGGAATCGAGCGCAAGCGCCTGGCCGGCAACGGAAGGAGATATTATGCCGGACGCCGCCAGCAGGCTGTCACTCATTGTGGTCTTGCCGTGGTCCACGTGGGCAATCACGCCAAAGTTACGGATTTGATCCTTGTTACCGATAATTCTCAGGATATCCTGAGTTGACTTGAACTTTGGCATGCACTCAAACGGAAAAAGTTTGCCGCAGGTCTATTAAATGTTCCCTGCCGCCTGGTTACTTTATCATCTTGCGGTAGTCGCCTTCGAGTACGCCGGCCTCTTCATGCAGCCTGTCAATGTGTTTTGAAAGTCCCTCTGTTGTGTCAAAGGGAGATCCGCAGTACGGGCATTGGTACTTTGCCTTGCTAGCGTCCATGGTGTAGGTTATGCTCTTTGTGTCGATAATGCATGCCGCTCCGCCAGATATCGCGTTTTCCTCGACGGCCAGAGATATCCGCTCGATCCTTTCAGAGATGTCCTCCTTCGTAAGCATGCCAAGTGCTGCAGCATACGCGTGGACCATGACCTGCCTGACCTTGTTCTTGTCCATCAGAGCAAGCGCTTCCTTGATGGTGGTCTGAGGGTTAACCGCGAGCACAGGGCTGGTCATTATCTCCCGCAACTTTACCTTGGCAGGATTTCTTCCCTGCGAAGTAATCTTGAACAGGATGTCCGTCTTGCTGACAATTCCCACAACCTCGCCCTTGTTGGAGACCAAAATACTGCGGGCGCTCTTTTCCTGCATTGCGTTAACCGCCTCTTCAGCGGTGGCGCTTGTTTCAAGAATGGCAACGTCGGACTTCATTACCTCGCCCACGGGCGAGGCCAGCAGTGCCGCAATGTTCACGGCAGTCGAGCTAGGGTGCTCGCTGCTATTTGCTCCGCTACCGGGCGAGCTATTGCCGTCTGCATTAGCCAACGAAGTCCTGATCCTGTCACTTCTATAAAAGTACTTCAGCGAGGGAATCGTTATTGCGTCTTTTCTTGCCGAAAGTTTTACAATTCTGCCAGAGAAATACATAAAGTTTAACTATCCAGACTTCCGTGACCAAGCTCCAGATATAGGATGGTCTTCAAGTACATCGATATTCTCGGGGAATCGGGAAAGAGCTTTGATGAAGCGGTGCAGAACGCCATAGCGGAAACGTCCAGGACGGTCAAGGACATACGCACCGCCGAAGTCACCAAGCTCAACGTGATCGTCTCTGACGACAAGATAGTAGAGTACCAGGCCGTGTTGCGCGTTGCCTTCAAGGTAAAGCGCTAATCCGCCGCACTGCATTCATTTAATAGTGACAGCGGAAAAACCCGGGATCCATGGAGATAACTGTGGGCCATACCCCGGACGCGGATGACGCGTTCATGTTCTATGGCATCACTTCCGGAAAGGTAAAGTCTGATCTTACGGTCAATCACGTTATCGCGGATATTGAGACCCTCAACAACAAGGCGTTGAGGCACGAGCTGGACGTTACCGCAGTTTCGGCCCACGCCTACGCG
>CAZNOV010000146.1:0-3292 GCA_964574725.1 uncultured Nitrososphaera sp.
GTATGGTCGAGTCGATCGCTATCTACGGCATTGTAATGATGTTCATCATCCTAGGCCAGTAACATCCAAACATAGATTGTTCGTCATCGATCTCTTGATTAGTGATTATTGTACACGCAAATCAAAAGAAACGTTTTAAAGAGAACTGGATTACACGGTAAGCTGGCAGATGGGACTAGCCAGACTAAAAAAAGCCGCGCTCATTCTTCCAAGGATTGAAACCCAGGAAGCGGTGAGCAAGCTTGCAGAGCTGGAGTGGTTTCACTCGATTCAGACGGCGTCGGAGCACATTAATCCATATTTTGACGATCTCCTGCTCAAGGCGCAGAGGCTCTTCCAGGACATTGACGAGACCATCAGGAACCTCGGAATTCCCCTGGAAACAGGCGTGATGGCCACGATGTTCAAGGGCGCGCCAAAAGACAAGACGGATTACGTTATTGACGATATCCAGGATTTCATCGCGGATCTGGAAGACAAGAGCAAGGAGCTGCTGCAGGAGCCCAAGAAAATACTTGCCGAGCAGAGCATGACTGCGAAGCAGCTGGAAGAATACGGCAACGTGGAGGCTGCATTGAAAATGGCCGCCAACCTGAGCCTTGACCTGACGTCGCTGTCGCGGCTGAAAAAATTCTATGCAGACATGTTTGTCATTGACACAAAGGACGAGGCGGAAATCTACAAGAGCATTGGCGACCTCCCGCTCCTTACGCACAAACTTAACGAGGAAAAGTCCGCCATGGTGGTAATAAGCTCCAGCGAAGATTCTGAAAGGGTGATAAAAGTCATGAGGAGCTTTGGGGTCCACCCGCTTCAGATCCCTGCGAACATGCCGCAGAATCCGAGCGAGGCGTACTCGCAGGCCCAGGCAAAGGTCAAGGAGCTTGGGGCAAAGTCTGCAGAGATCGCCAAGAACATTGAAAAGGTAAAGCTGGCAGTGCTTTCAAAAATCCTGTCCCTGCACGAGGCCGCAAGGGTGGCAAAAGATGTCCTTGAAATTACAAGAAAGCCCGGCGGCACAAGGAACTTTGCGCTCATCCAGGGATACATTCCGGACAAGATGGAGGACAAGTTCAAGAAACTTACTAGCGACTACGTATCCGTAGTTGAGGACACGCACTATGTTCAGAATGCCGAAGCCCCGTCGACCCTGCCCACGCTGCTGAGCAACAAGTCGTACACCCGGACTTTTGAAGTCATCACAGAGACGCAGGGGCTTCCCAGGTACGGCGAAATAGACCCGACTCCAATCATCGCATTTGTATGGCCGCTTTTCTACGGCCTGATGTTTGGCGACCTTGGCCACGGGCTGCTGCTCTTTGGCCTCGGTATGCTTTTGCGGCAAAGGGGCAACGGCTCGATACGCACCTGGGGAACCCTGGTTGCCGCGAGTGGCGCTGCCGCTGCTCTTGCAGGTCTTGGCACAGGCGAAATGTTTGGCTTCCACCTGGACGAGCTGGCATTCCTTGCTCCGATATTTGCCCCCGCCCACGGCATCATTGGCGTTCTGAATGTGTCAGAGCTCACATTTGACCAGGTCATCAAGATACTAAAAGTCTCTGTGGCGATAGGAATCGTCCATTTGTTGATGGCGTATTTCCTGAGGCTCTACAAGAATATCAAGGAGAAAAACAAGCTCATGGTATACACGCACGACATACCCGCAATTGTCCAGTTCCTGGCCGTGGTCGCGCTGATCCTGGCGGCCATCGGATCGGGCTACGACATTATCGGGATGTTTGGCGTAAGCGGCTACACCCACGACGAATTCGTCCCGTGGCTCACCTACGTGTTTGGCGACTGGGTGACAGTCGACGTGGTGGCAAAGGCGGCTCCGCCCGTGCTCTTTGCAACTGTCGGGGTGATGATCCTTGGAGGAAAGAAAGAGCAGGAGATAGCAGCAAAGCATGGCCACGACGAGGGAAGCGGCCTGATGGGGATCGTGATCGAGGTAATTCTGGTCAGGATAATAGAGGTGCTGTCCAACGTTATCAGCTACACCCGAATTGGCATCATGCTCCTGGTGCATGTTGCGCTGCTCGTAACGGTAAACCAGTCGTATGAACACGGAGGGGGCCTGGCGGTCCTGATAGGAGGCAACATCGGCATCATGCTCATAGAAGGGCTGATCGTCTACATACAGACTATTAGGCTTCACCTGTACGAGTGGTTTCCAAAATGGTATGGCGGCGACGGCACTGAATTCAGAAAGATTGTGCCCAAGATGCTCTACTCCAATCTTATTTGGAGAGACCCGCGCGTTCCCCTAACGAAAAAGGCCTAGCATTTCCCGGCAAGTGTTGCGGTTTGTGCAAAATGTGCATTTTGTAAGAAGCCGTGATTCTGTTTAAAAGCAGCTCTGTTCTACCACGTCCATTGCGGCGATTTGAGATATTAGATGCCCCATCAATTCTAGGGCTACGACCAACTGGTGTAGAGTATCTTCCAGAAGCAATCAAAGCGGCTGGACTGCTAAATCGATTAGACGCTGAATATGCCGGACAGGTCTCCGCGCCAGAGTATAGTTCCAAGCGGGATGAAGAAACTCTGTTGCTGAATCCCGAAGCAATCAGAAACTATTCAAAGCAACTTGCAAATGCTGTGGCTAGAGTGTTAGAAAGGAAACGATTTCCAATAGTGCTTGGGGGCGACTGCAGCATCATCGTAGGAAACGTTCTAGCATTGCGGAGACTGGGAAGATATGGATTGTTTTTCATAGACGGTCATGCTGATTTTTATCAGCCCGAGGCATCTCCAACTGGAGAAGTCGCCGATATGGATCTAGCAATCGTATCTGGTCGCGGCCCCGATGTCCTGGCTAGCATTGACGACCTGAAACCGCTTGTTCAGGACGAAGATATTGTTTTGTTTGGCAACCGAGATGCTGAACAGGCAAGGAGTTATGGAAGTCAGGACGTAGATCAGACAGGCATTCATGTCTTTGATTTTGAAAAGGTACAAGAGATAGGATTCAGGACTGCTACTTCACAGGCTATTGGGAAATTAATGAAGAGTGAGCTTGATGGCTTTTGGATTCACTTGGATGTTGATGTATTGAATGATAGGGATATGCCTGCAGTAGACTATCGACTGGCCGGCGGATTTGATTTTGAAGAACTCAGTCAACTTTTGCGAGTCCTGCTAGGATCTGGCAAAGCGGTTGGAATGGATATAACGATTTTCAACCCCAAGTTAGATCTTGATGGCTCAATAGCGCACAGACTAGTATCAAGCCTAGTAGCGGGGCTATCCAGTCCCAAAGATAAATGACATTTTACAGAGAGTCAAGTAT
>CAZNOV010000147.1:0-3277 GCA_964574725.1 uncultured Nitrososphaera sp.
GCCGTGCTTCCCCGCGCCTCGCGATCGGCGATCCGCCTCCAGGCCTTCCTTGTTTTCGGCACTCAACCGGGCCCACTCCGTTTCTTCCCGGCCATAAGCCTGCACTAACGCCATTGCCGTGACGTTTTCGACAATGATTGAGGCGACTTCGCCTTCTCGCTTTCTCTTCTGCCTCATGGCTGTTTTCATACCGGCGCCAAAATAACTGGTAGAAAGATAGATCAGCGGCACAGTACTAAAAGCGATGAGGCCGAGACGCCAATCTAGCATCAGCATCAAGACGGCGTAAGTGCCAAAAGTTACGATGCGGTTGGTAAAATCCTGCGGAAAGTCGACCAAGATGGTCTTTATCTGACTGACATCCGAGGTCAAGAGATAAATGAGATTACCAGAACGGGCCGTTTCGTGAAAAGATAGCGATAGCCTTTGGAGATGTGCAAAAACCCGCTCGCGGATGTCGGCATTGATCCGGTCGGCGGTGCTGCCGACCCAAAACTTGTTGATGTATGACAAGATCGCTTCCAGAACCGCAACAAGAATAACCGAAAGCGCCAGTAAGAACAAAATCAACTTGGGGCTGCTGAGAAACAATGGATTCAGAAAAGCCAAAGTTTCGGGCAAAGGCCGCTTAAGGATGAGGTGGTCCAAAACGAGCTTGAGTGGCCATGGCGCCAGCACGGCAACGCCAATGGTGGCAAATAAACTCACATAAGCTACCGTCAACACTTTCCAGTATTTTTTGTAGTGGCGGCCAAATACCTTGTATACCTTCACCAGGCCTTGAAGATTGAGCTTTTCGCGCTCTTTCTCCTTGCTCATCTCGCGTAATTTGGACAGATCATTGACAAATTTCATCGGTTGCCTCCCAAAGCTTTCTAACCTCTATTTTTCATATTCCCAAAATCTACAATAATCCGGCATCAAATCAAAATTTCGTTGAGCATCCGCACGTCCAATCAACAGGATTTTCATTTCCGGGAAGTGACGAAAAAGCTCCCTCCATCTTTTATGACGAATCTCCTTGACTCCAATTTGTGAAACGCAGGAGGCAAGTTGAGGGATCAGCTCATTCTTGAAGGCGTCAAGCAAGAAGTTTCGTTTATCACCCGACCAACGCCTCTCGAAAGCTTTGAGATCGATCCCATAACCCAATAAACAGCTCAACGTCGCTTTGATGAATAGAGAACCGGTTTTGAGCTAAGCGTGGCTCTCGGAATATAAAGGTAATAAGGTAATAAAGTAAGAGCTTCACTCAAGACGGTTGATCCGGTCCTCCTCAACCCCGCAATATAAATAAACGGTCGTTTCATTTTTCATGACGCTCTTCCCCGTGAGTCATCGGAGTAGCAAATTGGGTCTGATCCTCAACAAGAAACAACAATGGTTCCAAATTCCCGCTCACCTTTACTCCGATGGTTGACGGGGAAGAGCGTTGCCATTTTCAAGAAGTTGCTGCACTTCTTGGCGCCATTCTTCGCCGGTTTTCAAACGAAAGCAGATCATCGCCCGGCGCAGATAGGCAAAGGCTTGATAGGTTCTGAGACCGGCGAGCATCTCTGGAGATTGACTTTCGAGATAGGTTTCAAGAAAGAGTGTTGCCAACTCGTCACTCCGTGGCCCAAAATAGACTTTAACAGCGGCCCAAAAATTGCCGATGTCAAGCGCCGCGTGAGAAAGACAAAAACCATCAAAATCTATAAAAAAAGCACGGTCGTCTGCGATGAAAATTTGCGCGAGACCGAGGTCACCATGAACCGGGCAGACAGGGGCGCTATGCAAACTTTCGTCCCTGGCCAACCCATTGAGAATGCTTTCAACAAGCGGTGCCAACTCCGGACATGCCTCAATCAAAGCTTCGGGGCCGGGATGACAATATTTCTTGATATGGTCGTCCAGTGTCTTTTTTTCACCCGCCGAAACGGCCAAGCCGTGCAGCACGGCTAAATTATGTACAACATATCGGATAGCACTCGGCAGGTCATCGCTCACCGAAAAACTGGAGAGTTGCCGTCCTGGCACAACGTTCTGAAGCACCATGCCTAGCTCTGGCAGGTAAGCCAGCGGCTCGGGCATGCCAAAAAATGTTCCCTTCTGGTCGTTGCTATGGGCGGCGTACCACAGATTCTGCAAATTCTTGAAGATTCTTTCGCCGCGGTTTTTGCGGTACAACTTTCCGATTACCCGCCTGGCACTTGAATAGTCCCCGTTCGACTCAAGCCAATATTCGATGACGCAACGTTTGCCAAGCGTATGCTTCAAGACTTGATGCCGGACCTGAGTCAAAGTACTTCTCCCACTTTTCGAGCCATAGCCCAGTGATTCGGACAGCGTGATTCGCATCTCTTCGTCGTCTATGGCTCGCAACAGGCCAGGCAGTTTCCGATCATACATTTTAATGTAGCACTTCTCGTGTATCGGTAAATCAAAATCTTCTACGATTTCACCGATGGGTTACGTTTGACACAGCCGAACCCTGGCTTCTCATGAAGAGATGCCAGCCGGGCGAAAGCTGGCAAAGTCTCGCTCCCTTGCCGGT
Organism: uncultured Nitrososphaera sp.; assembly: GCA_964574725.1. Lineage (GTDB taxonomy): Archaea > Thermoproteota > Nitrososphaeria > Nitrososphaerales > Nitrososphaeraceae > Nitrososphaera. The sequence continues at coordinate 2,537 of CAZNOV010000147.1, forward strand.
CTGATCAAAACCATTCTATCGTGGTCTTTTCATTCACCACAACGGTGAAGCCAACGACCTGCAGGGTTTTCTTCTCTCGGTCAATCTTGTCGATGTTGCCCTGCAATTCCTCGATGGTAAAGCCCATGGTCTCCTTTATCTTGATTTTCTCCACCACAAACCCTTTGGCCTCAGAATACTTCCCCTTGAGCTTTACCATGTTCCCGGCCTTAAGGTTTTTAAAGCCTACGCTATTGCTGTTCACATCTTTGACCTCGATGCTGTTTGGCACGGCAATTTCGCGATTGAGGATGTGCAGCGTATTTTGTTGATGGTTAATACTCTGGATCAGACCCTCAATTTCTGCCTGATCCGAAGGGGTTTTCGTAGCGATCTCTAGTGCCAGAAAAGTTCCACTCTCGCCTGGCTTCCCCTTCGCTTTCACCCGTTTCCCAACTTCCAGGTCGTTGAATCCGATGACTTTCTCCATCAACGTTACCCTCCATACATGTGTTGTTAAGAGTTTATCAGGCTTGAACATGATGCGTTAAGACATCCCAGTTTATTGAGCTCAATCAACATCTTCCAATTCCATTTCTTCTTCTTCCATACCTTCATATTCCTTTCCCTTGTAGTCGATCGTATAAGGCTGACTGCCGACCGGCGGGCAATTTTTCCCCATCACATCAATGCAAACTACCCCCTGTTCCACCATGCGCTTTGCTCTTCGTTCCCAGCCTTCCTCCTGGAAGCGCAGACATT
>CAZNOV010000148.1:0-1894 GCA_964574725.1 uncultured Nitrososphaera sp.
CGTAGACAGATCCGGCAAGGTACACCGCGAGTAGAACCAGCTGGGCGACCACAGTTTCAAGCGTAGGGTGGATGCCCGTCATCGTTGCAAGGTTGATGTCGAGCCTTGGCACAGTGGCGACATAAGTCGTCTGGATATAGCCTACCTCCTGAAATTCTCGGATTGCGTTGCCCATGAAGGCAATGGACATGTAGGCACCGATCCCCATTGTCAGACCAAAGAGCGCCCTGAGCGGGAGCTTTCTGCCCAGCTTTCTAACGACAAAGGCGACAGCCACTATCACTGCAAGGCCCGCAACGAGCCCGGCCGCGACGTACCATTCCATGTACTTTGCAAACGACAGCATTGCCTGGTAGAACAGCACCGTTTCAAATCCCTCGCGATAGACCGTGAAGAACGAGAGCATCACAAAGACCATGACGCTTCCGGTAGTTGTGGCCTTCCATACCTTGGCCTTGACGAACTCAATCCATTTCTTCGTCTCCACCTTGTTCAATATCCAAAAGCTCACCCAGAAAAGAACTGCCACGGCTGATACGCCTGCCAGCGCTTCTATAAGCTCCCGGCTCGCACCAGAAATTTCGATTACATACTGCGCGATGTACCAGGTGACGGCTGTAGCTGCAAGCGCGATAACTATTCCGTAATAGACGTGCTTCTTGAACCGATCATTCCTTGACGCTTCAAGGTAGGTCAGTATCGCGCCTACGATCAGGGCCGATTCAAGACCTTCACGAAAGATAATTGAAAATGAAGTCGAAAAGGCAATCGCCGGGGCGACAATCCCGGTGCCTGAGACCAACCTCTCAGATTCGTCGAGCCCCCTCCTGATTTCGATGACCTTGGCTTCGACCTCTTCATACGGCGCGCCTGACTGAATGAGGCTGCGCAGCTCTGCGAACTTTATCTCCATTTCCAGGGTAAAGTCCGGGTCTATCGGGCGTAGCGGGATTTCCACATTTTCGTAGCTGTCAAGGTAGGCTTTCCTCGACTCCTGAAGCGCCCCTTCTGCATCGCCTGCCGCGTACAGCCGGAGCGTTTCATCAAGCCCGATCCTAATCTGGTCGATATTTCTCCTAACGGCGGCCTTGGCGGGGTCATCCGCTTCTCCGATGCTCCTCCTCTCTCCGGTGTAGGTGCCAAAGCCCGCTTTGAGACCCTCGATCTCTGAAAAGCCGCTTGAAGCCGTGACGGTAGCATGCCCTGGACTGGCACTTGCCACCAGCTCTTCGGCTGTATCAAGTTTAGCTAGAATATCCTGAACATGGGCCTCGATTTCGGAAGCTGGTTCGTGCGCCTTTATCATCGCGCGAAGCTCTTCTCTCATCGCAACCTCGATAGCGATCATGAGATCACGGTCCTGGAGTTCGATCGGCGCTTCGAGGTATTCATAATTGTCAAGGTATGCCGATATCGCGAGCTCGTCTGCATGTTCATAATTACCGGCATTTACTGCTGTTACAACCTCGCCTAGGAGGTCACGAATGTTCGCAAAGTACTGCTGGTGACCAACTTTCTCGGTGGATATTATTGAGAGATCTTCGGCAAGGTCCCGCTCTATGGCGGTGGCAAGTCGAACGATAGTTTCGTTGTCGGCCCTATTACTGACGGAGCTTTTCAGCTCCGAAAAGAAACTGTCAACTTCGGTCTTGCGCCTTTCATCAAGTAAGTCTGATATCAATTGATATCTTGCGTTAGCCAAATCGACAATCCCTATGGCGTTTTCATAGTCAACCTTGTTTGAGCCACCCTCTGATAGCTCGTACGATTGGACTGCGTCCCTTAGAAGGTATACCACGATCTGCGAATTCACTGATTTTGCTGAACCCGCTGGGAGAATTATCTTGGCCTGGACGCTGTCGATCATTGCTTCGATGGTTGCGATATCCTGTTG
>CAZNOV010000148.1:1904-3267 GCA_964574725.1 uncultured Nitrososphaera sp.
CTGTTGCAGTTGATCTATAGATCGCTCGCCGACTCTAACGCTGATTGGCAGTTCGGTAAGAAGCGATTCCAGTTCGATGGAGGCTCTTTCGTCAAGAGATTTCAATTGCGCCTTGATTGATGGAAATGTCGTCGTGTGGGGTATGAAGGCATGGGCAAATGCTGAATCGCTGTCTCCCGCTACTAGAGCCTCTTCGGTTAGGTGGAGCTGGACGCGAATCCTTTCGAGGTTTACCAAGACCAGCACTTTGTCAGAATCGATAGCTGATTGACCATAGACAATAATCGGTGATAGTACTACAAGGAATCCTACGGACGCGAAAATTGGCAATGACATCATATTCAATTTCGTCATTTATCTCAACTACAGCTATCATGAACTATCGTTTGATCGGATCGATAGTTAGGCTTACCTAATTAGGCGGCAGATATTTAAACCATCTTTGCGCAAGGGTTCTGTTCAATCTGTGGGTCATAGCCCTAGAAAATGTCGGTGTTAAGGCGCGGGTCATTAGTGCTACTTGACTATTGGTGAATAATCTATTCTTGTCTTGGGTCTAAGCAATAACCCTAGAATTACAGAAGCCATGACCAGCAAGAACAGATTTTGAAAAGGTACAACGACAAAATCGTATTCTTGTGCAGTAGTGAATAATGCTACTAGGCTACCAATGATTAACGGAATAGAAATCAGTTGGAATACAACATTTGCCTTCCATGTCCACTTCTTCCTTCTAAGTGTAGCAATGCCGATCACTAATCCTGCAATTGTCATGATCAGGGCGAAATACGGAAAGAATGCAAAAACTTCGAGGATGTCCATTGTTCCAATATACCCGCCCCAAGTGCCCTTAAATGCTATTTGATAGGGAATCAAAAAGCTCAGGATAGCCATAATGATTGTGAGAATGCCTATTATTTTGATTGTGGTCAATTGTGGTCTTTCGCTTCGCCCGCTTGAATCCGACTACGCTTGACCTTCCGTATCAGTAATCACCTGGAATTCTACCAGTGAGCCTGCGATCAGCACGCCGATTACCACTGCCACCTCTATTGCTGTCATCAACGAAAACCGCCTCCACAGCTGTCTTTCTGATCTCTTGGCCAGCTGGAGAGCTAGCATTCCACTTCTGGAAATGGCCAGTCCATAGGCAAAGATCTCCAGCATCCCAAACGGTGTGGCGAGGACAGACAGCGGGTTGGTAGCAGCGAGCTCTGGCGACACAAGCGCGAACGCGTTGTACACCTCGCCGGTTGACAGCCCAGAGAATATTCCGAGGCCGACCCCGACTCCTGGAACAAACATCGCCAATGCGACCTTAAGGTTGTTCAGAAAGATTCCGGTTTCGTCTATACCCTCTATC
>CAZNOV010000149.1:0-3249 GCA_964574725.1 uncultured Nitrososphaera sp.
ACTGGAGGAGAGATCGTGCTAAAGATACTGTCGAATTACGCGACACGGAGGATTGTAAGATGCAGGGCGGTATTTGACAGGGAAGAGCTTGGTGGAAGCAGGATTGTCAAGAGAATACTTTACGCGTACGCACTCGCCTACTCTGATGTCTACCGCGCGGTAACGCATAACAAGGGGGTAATGAACGGGATCGATGCCGTGGCCCTTGCCACCGGCCAGGACTTTAGGGCGATTGAAGCGGCGGCACACGCGTACGCCGCAAGAGATGGTGCGTACAGGTCGCTAACCAGATGGCGCAAGACCAAGGAGGGCGACCTCGCCGGCGAAATAGAGCTCCCGCTAGCGGTTGGGACGGTGGGCGGCGTGACCGGCGCGCACCCGGGAGTGAACCTGGCTCTGAAAATTCTGGGAGTAAAGACTGCGAAGGAACTAGCGATGGTTCTCGCCGCCGCGGGCCTTGCGCAGAACCTTGCCGCGATAAGGGCACTGTCTGCGGAAGGGATTCAGGAAGGCCACATGAGATTGCACGCCAGAAAATTTGGCAATTAACTATATATCCTGTAAACCGCTTTTCACCCCTGTCATCAGCAAGTGTCGACAGTAAAATTCGCGATCCCAAAAGGAAGTATTGAAGATGCCACCTTCAAGCTTTTGGAGCAGGCGTGGCAGGGAGTCAGCGGCAGGGGACGGACGTACAGGATAAAACTTGGTGATCCCGAGATTGAAACAAAGATCCTAAGGCCGCAGGAAATCCCCACCTACGTACAGGAGGGCTTTTACGATGTTGGAATCACCGGAAGGGACTGGGTAATGGAGGCAAAGGCCGAAGTCGAGATCCTCCTCGACTTGGAGATCGGCCACGTTAACCAGGTAATCGCTGTCCCAACCAGCTTCCCGTACAGCACCGTCGATGAAATGGTTGCCGACTTTGCAAAGAAAGGCAGAACCCTGAAGATATCTTCCGAATACCTTACCACCACCTCGGCTCACTTCAAGTCAAGCCCTTCCTACAAAAAGCACTATGGCGCTGCGGACCCGATGATAATAACGCCGTGGCTGCGCGTAGGCGAAAACAAGAAAGTGGAAATATTCCTGTCTTTCGGGGCGACCGAGGCAAAGCCTCCTGAGGACGTGGACGCGATCTTTGACATTACAGAGACCGGCTCGACTCTTGCCCAGAACAATCTGAAGATAATAGACAGGGTGTCTGAATCCACGGCGGTTCTGATCGCCAACAGGAAGTCGCTCAAGGATCAGGCAAAGAGGGAAAAGATTGCAGACATGGTCGCGCTGCTCAAGGGAGTGGTTGAAGGCCGAAAAAAGCTCCACATATTTGTCAACGTGAAAAAGGAAAATCTGCCCAGACTGCTTAAAGAACTGCCCGCGCTCAAAAAGCCGACAGTTAGCCCGCTATCCGAGGACGGATGGTACGGCGTCAACACGGTCATTGACAAGCACGAGTTCATCAGGATATTGCCCAAGATGAGAAGGCTTGCCCAGGGGCTTGTAGTTCTGGAGCCAAGGCAGATCCTGCCGCTGGATGAGATTAACCTGGACGGATACTCGTGAGGCATGAAGATAATTAGCGTTGCCGATCCAGCCGTATCGGCAGCTGGGTTGCGCAGGTCAGCCGCCGCGCTTTCCAGCTCATTAATCGAAGAAGCAAGAGCGATAATGAAAGGTGTCGAGGAGCACGGCGACACTGCAGTTATCGATTACACCGCCAAGTTTGACGGAGCGAGGATCGAGTCCCTGAAAGTTACAAAGCAGGAGATTGACCAGGCGTACGATCAGGTAACCAGAGAGCAGGAAAAGGCTGTAAGGGCAATGAAGGATCGGCTGGCAAAGAGCGAGCTTGCTCTGCTACGAAGGCTAAAGGGCGTCGCGCTGTCTTTCGACGGTGTTAGGCTGGAGCGGCAGGTCAGGCCTGTGGCAAGCGTGGGCTGTTACATACCCGGAGGAAAGGCGCGCTACCCCAGTACCGTTGTCATGTGCGCGGTCCCAGCGAAGGTCGCAGGAGTGAAGAGGGTTGTCGCGGTTTCTCCGCCGAGGAAAGACGGCTCCATCGATCCGCTGACTCTCGTTGCCGCCGATATTTGCCGCATCGACGAATTCTACAAGGCAGGAGGCGCACACGGAATAGCTGCCCTTGCGTACGGCACGCAGTCAATCAAGCCTGTCAGCAAGCTGGTCGGCCCAGGCGGCATGTTTGTCGCAGCGGCGAAGCTGGTGGCATCAAGCATGGTGTCAACGGACATGGTTGCCGGCCCGACAGAGCTCTTGATTTACGCCGACTCTACTGCTGACGCCCGGCTGGTCGCGGCCGATCTGATCTCGCAGGCCGAGCACAGCGCGGACACGATTTGTGGCCTCGTAACTGCTTCTGAACAGCTGGCATCCCGGGTGCGTTCGCAGGTCGAATCGTCCGCAGAAAAGATTGCAAGGGCTGACATAGTGCAGGCGAGCATGCGGCAGAACGGCTTTATCGCAGTTTGCGATGACGAGTCTTCCTGCGCGGCGTTTGTGAACGAATTCGCTCCGGAGCACCTCGAAGTAATGGGAAAAACCGCGGAACGGTTTGCAAGAAAGGTCGATGCAGCCGGCGTTGTGCTGATCGGTGACAACGCTCCCTCCTCGGCAAGCGACTACTGCTTCGGCTCGAACCACGTGCTCCCAACCCTCGGGTTTGGCAAGTCGCGCGCGTCGCTATCTGTCCTTGACTTTGTGAAGATTGTGAATACGGTCAGGGCAACAAAGGCGGGGCTGAAGAAGGTTGACCGGCACGTCAGAGAGATGGCCTCGGCGGAGGGACTTCTCAATCACTACGAGGCAGTGAAGGCAAGGATGGATAGAACGAAGTGAAGGGCTGGTTCGAGAGAAATGTGGACAGGATTGGCAAGCTTGACCGGTATATCAAGCCGGAAAAGGTCCAAGGAGCCATAAAGCTCGACTCTAACGAAAATTTTGCCTTGGACGCAGAATTTGTCAGGAGCGTGGCGGAGGATGCTGCGAGGATGGTCGACCTGAGGGAGTACCCGCTCGACGAGCTTGACCAGCTCTATGCACAACTCGGAAGATACACCGGCATTGGCGCGGAGTACATCGCGGCGGGAAGTGGCTCTGATCAGATAATCGAGTTATTGCTTTCGTCGCTTGGTGCAAAGCGGGCCACAGTATTTTCGCCAACGTTTTCGTATTTTGTTGGCAGATGCGCGCTGCACGGAATCAGGGTTAGCAGCGTTCCGCTCT
>CAZNOV010000150.1:0-3204 GCA_964574725.1 uncultured Nitrososphaera sp.
CAGCAGCAGAAATGCTGATACCTGTTCGCTGTTTTACATGTGGCAATCTAATCGCAGACAAGCACGCCGAATATTCAAACAGGGTGAAGGCCGGCGAAGATCCGGCTAAGGTGATGGACTCTCTCAATGTCAGGCGCTACTGTTGCAGAAGGATGTTCATTGCTAGCATTGAAACGATCTACCAGATAATTCCCTACTACGAGGCGCTGAGAAAGCGCATGTCTGAGATCCAATCGGAAATAGAATAAATACGGTCCACGTCAGCAACATCATGACGGTATGCCTTCGATCACTTCGCTGCGCGGCAGAATTGTTTTCAACAGCAGGGGAAGCAAGACTATTGAAATCGATGTCGTAACAGATGGCAAATTCTTGGGAAGAGCGTGTGCTCCCTCAGGCGCTTCCGTGGGCAAGTTGGAAGCGCAAAGCTTTCCAGACAACAAACCAGAGAATGGGCTTTCGATGCTCAACGCGAACGCAGAGAAATTTCTGGGTTTGAAGGCGGAAGACACGAAATCGCTGCACGATGCTCTTAGATCAATAGACAGAACCGAAAATTACAGCAAGATCGGAGGGTCGGTGGCATATGCACTCAGCATTGCGGCTGTTGATTCTGCTGCCAGGGCACTTGGGATGCCGCTCTTCAAATTGCTCAACCCAAGCAAGCCATACAGGTTTCCTTTTCCCCTAGGCAACGTCCTCGGGGGCGGAGCGCATGCCGGGCCGGGCACCCCCGACATACAGGAAATCCTGGCATTTCCGGTCGGCGCTAAAACGATTGTTCAGGCGTTGGAAATGAACTTCAAGCTGCACGCCGAAACGCGCAAAGTTATCGAGTCTGTCGACAGGCGGTTTACGTACGGAAGAGGGGATGAAGGTGCATGGGCGCCCAATGTAAGCAATGATCAGGCGCTAGAGATCGTGGAAAAGGCTGTCAAGAATTGCGGCTATTCTCTTGGCAATGACATGGCAATTGGCATTGATTTTGCCAGCTCGTCTTTCTGGGATGAAACGAAAAAGATTTACGACTACTCAAGGCAGGGGTTAAAGCGCGACACGGGAGCGCAAATAGAATTTGTGAACAGGCTGATCCGCGACTACAAACTGCTGTTTGCCGAGGACCCAGTGCATGAGGGCGACTTTCAAAGCATGGCCATCCTGACGAAAAAGAACGCTAATACTCTGGTCACAGGAGATGACATGCTTGTCACAAATGCCTCAAAGGTAAGGGAGGCCGTGAAGCATGGCGCTTGCAGCGCGGCTATACTGAAGGTGAACCAGGCAGGCAGCCTTTACGATGCCATGCAATTCGCGCAGGAATGTGTAAAGAACGGTATCAGTATAGTAACCTCGCACAGGTCGGGCGAATCTGTCGACTCGCATATTTCACACATCGCTGTCGCAACCGGCTCAAAGATGTTGAAAACCGGCGTGCTGGGCGGAGAACGTGTGGCGAAGCTGAACGAGCTCGTCAGGATGACAGAGTATGATTTAATAAATGGTATGGCAGAACTGTCCTCTGCTCGATGAGTAATTCGTTTGATGACACTAATTCGGAGGATAACACAGCGGACAGCGCGGTAGAGATCCCAGAATCTCCAGAAGGCCGGGAAGTAGTTGAAACCGACAATCTGGAAAAGATGATACTCTCAACGGGTATTCGCGTGGGAACGCCTGTCAAGACCAAGTTCATGGCACCGTTTATCGTCAAGGCGAACCCCGAGGGTCTGTACATCCTTGACATCAGCAAGACCCTTGCAAGGGTCGATGTAGCCGCAAAGTTCATTGGAAGAGCAGACATTTCAAAAGTTGCCGTTACTTCAGCACGCGAATATGGCAAGACCCCGGTTGAAAAGTTCTGCGAGCTCACGGGAGCCACTGCAATTCTGGGCCGGTTCATGCCCGGCACTTTCACCAATCCGTCGCTGCCAGATTACATGGAGCCAGAAATCGTTGTTGTGACCGACCCACAGGCCGACCAGCAAGCAGTTCTGGAGGCCACTAGGGCCGGAAAGCCGGTTATTGCAATCGCAAATAGCGACAACGTCACCGCAAAAGTTGACCTTGTAATCCCCGCAAACAACCGCGGCCGCAAAGCCCTTGCTACGGTTTATTGGCTCTTGGCGAGGGAGGTCCTTAAGAAGCAGGGGAAGATCAAGTCCGACAGCGAGATGCTGCAAAAATCTTCAATCGACGACTTTGAAACAAAGTTAGTCGAGGAAGTCACTTGACAAGTAGCAGACGCGCTAGACCTCCGGCCGTCGCCGGCATGTTCTATCCCGATAATCCCAAGGAACTCAGAGCCCAGATTGATCATTCCTTTCGCGATCCCCGGTTTGGCCCGGGTAGAGCCCCGCCATCAGATCGGAAGCGCCGGATCTATGGCATCGTTTCTCCGCATGCCGGTTACATGTATTCCGGCGCAGTCGCTGCTAACGGATTTTTCGAAGTGTCATCCGGCGGCTTCCATGATGTCATATTGGTTGGACCAAACCACTATGGTCTGGGGTCGGGCGTTGCGACGGTGAAGGAAGGCGCGTGGGACACGCCGCTGGGGCAGGTTGAGGTAAATTCGGAACTGGCGGCAGAAATCTCAAAGAGATCCGGGATCACCGACTTTGATGAATTTGCTCACAGCAAGGATCACTGCCTTGAAGTACAGCTTCCGTTTCTTCAATACAGCAGGCCGGAATTCAAGATCGTGCCAATCATACTCATGATGCAGGACATTGACACCGCGTTTGATCTTGGAAAGGCAATCGCGGACGCCGTGCAGGAAAAGGGCGTCGAGAACATACTGCTAATTGCATCATCCGACCTGACCCATTACGAGCCGAACGCCGAGGCCCACAGGAAAGATGGCGAATTGATCAAGGCCATACTTGCGCTTGATGTTCACAAGTTCTATGCGGTGCTGGAAAGACTGGATGTTTCCGCGTGCGGATACGGAGCCATTGCTTCGATAATGATAGCTGCCAGAAGCCTTGGCGCCGAAAAGGGCGAACTCTTGAGGTATGCCACAAGCGGGGACGTAACAGGGGATGCGAGCGCGGTAGTCGGATATTCGTCCATAGTGTTCGTATGAAATCAATAGGCACTGCATCGGCTCCGGCGAAGGTAATATTGTTTGGGGAACACTTTGTGGTGTATGGAAATCCTGCGATACTTGCAGCAATCAACAAGCGCGTAACAGCCACAGCCCGC
>CAZNOV010000151.1:0-3177 GCA_964574725.1 uncultured Nitrososphaera sp.
GGCAAAAGAGTTTGCTATGAAGCTCTATGACACTTATCAGGACAGGATACTGAAATACTCTGACGACACTGTCATCCTTCCCGCGCACTTTGACACAGATTCAATTACTGTGAGGCATCGGGAGCTTATTGCGGACACAATTGGTTCTATCAAAAGAAAGGTCAAACTGCTTTCCATGCCTAAAGACGAGTTTGTCAAGTTCATGGTTTCTTCGGTACCGCCCAGGCCAGCCAACTACCAAAAGATAATCAAGATAAACAGGGATCTCATCCAGTGCAATCAAATCACAATGGGAGACCTGGAAGAGGGTCCCAACTCGTGCGCAATTAGAATGTAATCAGCAGCTATTGACAGACGGTAAGGATAGTATGAATGACAAGGATGCGACAATAAAGCAGGGATTACGTCAGAATCTTGGTCAGTTCGTCATACTAATTGCAGTCAATGCCTTCGTAGGCGCGATGATAGGCCTTGAGCAAACAGTCGTTCCGCTAATCGGCAAGAACGAATTTGGCATCGAGTCAAGCGCCGTAATTCTTTCTTTTATCGCGAGCTTTGGGCTCGTAAAAGCACTTCTGAACCTCTATGCGGGCGCGCTTGCAGAAAGATGGGGAAGGAAAAAGGTGCTGATAGTTGGATGGCTGTTCGGGATACCGGTCCCTTTCATTCTGCTCTATTCGCCCGACTGGAACTGGATAGTCTTTGCAAATGTTCTGCTTGGGGTCAATCAGGCTCTGACATGGTCGATGACTATCAATATGAAAATTGACCTTGTCGGCAAGGAGAATAGAGGATTAGCTTTAGGGCTGAATGAGTTTGCCGGATATGTCTCTCTGGCAGCGGTAGGATTCGCAACCGGGTACTTGGCTTCCTTATACGGACTAAAGCCGTATCCGTTCTACATCGGTATCGGATTTGCTGTTATCGGCACGCTGCTGTCAGCGATTATTGTCAGGGATACAAAGCAATTCGTAGTGCTAGAAACAGAGAACCATCACAAGCAAGAAGGAGAGGGCGGCAAAAGTGATGGCGCGCTTAGTTTCAAACAAGTATTTGCCCAGACATCCTGGCGCAACCGCACCCTATTGTCAGTAAGCCAGGCAGGTCTTGTAAATAATCTCGTGTTTGGAGTTTCATGGGGATTGTTCACGCTGTATTTTGCATCGTTTAATCTGAGCGTAAACGACATCGGATTTCTAAAGGCGCTGCATCCTGCGATCTGGGGAGTCCTGCAGCTTGGCACGGGATCGCTGAGCGACAGGATCGGGAGGAAAGTCATGATTTATGTAGGAATGATTGTCCAGGCTGGTGGAATATGGGTAGTGCTGTTTTCAGGATCAATCCTTGGCTGGGCTGCAGGAATGTCATTACTTGGCATAGGCGCGGCTTTCGTTTACCCAGCATTGCTTGCCGCGATAAGCGATGTGGCGCATCCGAAATGGAGGGCAACTTCTCTTGGTGTCTATCGATTTTGGAGGGACCTGGGATTTGTCTTTGGAGCGATAGGGATCGGCTATCTTGCTGATCTGTTCAACACAGAGATGGCAATTCACTCAGTGGCTTGGATCACGTTGGCATCTGGAATTCTTGTACTTGTTGTCATGCGTGAAACTAGGCGTCAGAAATGATACAAATCCTCAATATTGGTGATGTTCATTTAGCGTGTTATTGTCGATAGCTGGGTACTCACCGGGACGAGATAACCAGAGCCAAAATTCAACTATTCTTCATCCGAACTAAAGTTTAAGACCGTGTCCGAGCATACTGTATTTCATGAGTGAAAAGAAATCCACGATACCCTACATGCCTGAGATGCTGGCATTTCCGTTCGTAGTGGGGAAAGCAGGACTCGACATGGCGATGCTGGCGACAGTCTCTGTAGCAAGATTGGCCCAAATAGCTGCGCAGTCTGCCGATACCGGGTTATCGGAGTACATCGAACTAACAGAGCAGGAAATAAAGAGGTCCCAGCGGCGCGAAAGCGTAAAAGTGGAATAGGTCAGTCCATCCTGCGAAGGTTAACGTTGTAAGCCAGCCCGAACCTGTGGGCCTCGTCTCTTATATGCTGCAGCATCTTCAGGCCGGCGTTGCCTCTAGGCAGGACAAGCGGCTCTTGGTAGCCTGCTCTATAGATCTCTTCGTTCTCTTTTGCTAGGCCGACGCACGGTACGCTCGAAATGCCAAGGGAACGCAGTGAGGCAATAGCCGCCGCGAGCTGGCCGCGTCCACCGTCTATGACGATCAAGTCAGGGATCTTGCCTAGCTTGTCGGAAGAGTATCTGCGGCGGACAAGCTCTGCTATCATGGCAAAGTCGTTCTGCCCTGTTACCCCCTTTATCCTGAACTTCCTGTATGATGATTTTTCCGGCCTGCCGTCCACAAATCTGCAACAGGCGCCAACTGAAATCGACGTTCGGAGGTTCGATACGTCAAAGCAATCAATGACTTCCGGCATCAGATCAAGCCCAAGAGCGTTTTTCAGCTCTACCACTGCAGGGTCGTAGCCCCTCTCCACGTACGTTACGAGGTTGCGGCAGATCAAATCCATCAGCTGCTGCTTTTCCCCAGCACTCCTGTCAGCAACAGTCACGATGCTGACTCTGTGTCCCGAGATCTTGGCAAGCGACATCTCCAGCACCTTGCAGTCATCCGGCTCCTCATTTACGTAGACTATTCGGGGAATGACCGGCACCGACGTGTAGTACTGGAGCAGGAACGAGGAAAGCGAGTTGTCGCCTACCAGATCGAACTGGAACTTTTTCCTGTCGCTTATTACCCCTCGCGTACGGCGAAAAGCCATAACGTGGGCGACCCCCTTTGCGCGGTCCTTCAAAATCCCGACGTACTCTTCGTCAGGATTCCTGCTTGCGGCCTTTTCCATCTTTTGCCTTACGCGAAGGTTGCTTAGCCTGTAGAGCGTATCGCGGATGTCTCTCGCTCTCTCGTACTCGCCAACGTCGGATGCCCTCTTCATTTCTGCTTCCATTTCATTGGCAAAGCTGTCGATGCTGCTCTTACCTTCCAGTATCTCCTGCAGCGCAAGGACGTTCTCATTGTATTTTGCGCGGGTGACGTTTGCAATGCACGGCGCGTCGCAGTTCTTGATGAAGTACTGCAGGCATGGCGATTTCGGCAGCCTGTTGCATATCCTTATCTTGAACAGCTTGCGCAAAAGCC
>CAZNOV010000152.1:0-1146 GCA_964574725.1 uncultured Nitrososphaera sp.
TCTTCATCCACCAATCCTTTGGTATTCTTGTTCTCCTTTAACCTGTTACAAACTTCTCCCCTACCGCCCTCATGGCGTCTTTCTTTTCTGGGGATACCGAGTGTTTTTACTAGAACTTCATCGGCGTAGCACTCCAGATAGATCACTTCTCCTCCAGAAATTGGTCGAGATTGAAGAAGACACCGGACGCCATGTCCAGAATCTCGCCAAAATCATCCCCGGCCAGGGATTTCACTTTGGTTTGATAATCCTCAACATAGGTTATGAAAATCCCGATCTCATCCTCAGGCGTTTTCTCCAACACCGACAGCAGGAAGTAAGGATTATGGGTCGAGATGAAATACTGATTCGTTTTATCGAGAGCAATGCGCTCAGCCAGGAATTTCGTATAAAAGGGAAAGGCATGAGCTTCTGGCTCTTCAAAAATGAGAATCGCATCGTGGTTCGTTTTCATGGCCACCAAATGGAAGACGACTCTTTGAAGGGTATCGGAAACGAGAGAGTATGGATGAGCGATAATCACATCCTCCATCTGTTTCTGCACTTCAATTTTGCCTTCCTGAGGTTTCAGGACAACTCTCAAGCCGTATTCGCTGAATAGATCGGCAACCAATTTTCGCAAAGCTTTGTTGGTCAAAAGGACTTGTAGCAAATTCTCGCCCCCCGGGGGTAGAAGAGAACCGCCCTCTTGTCTCGGAAACTTGTTCAGCACCACAAATCGGTAGAATTTGAAGGGTGGGTAAGGAAGACCCGAATGACTTCCCGTTCCTGTATAGCCAAATTCAAAATCGAACCAAGAAACGTCTTTGCCCCTGGCCGACCCTATAAACCTTTGATTCTCGAATCGAATCTGGCAATTTTTATCGTCGGCTGTGATTTCTATTCTCTCCCCCAAATCATGATCGTAAAACAAATCCGTCATGTCCTCGAATCTGATGAGGCTCTTAAGATTGTCAGGCGCGTAGGAGAAAGAGAAGATGCCGAGACTTTCCAGGATGTTGGATTTACCCGTGTTGGGTTCTCCGACAAAAACATTCACCTTTTTGCAATCCAGTTGGAGATGCCGGATGGATTTGAAGTTTTTCACTTCCAGTGCTTTTATCATATTGTCACCACCAGATTAACGGTTTGATGCGCTTCCAGTCC
>CAZNOV010000152.1:1246-3128 GCA_964574725.1 uncultured Nitrososphaera sp.
TCGGCGTCCTCGTATTTGAGCCGTGAGTGACACTGCCCTGCTTCTATGCCAAGTTCTCGCTTATGACGGTGAGACCGATGGACAGGCTGAGACATAGTGCTAAGCACTCCTTTCAGAAGAGCGTCCCTTTTGACGAGATTTCTTTGGAGGTTTACCACCATCCATCAGCAGCGCAGGGGCACTGGTCATATCTAACAACCCTTCTTCGTCAGAAGAGCGCATAAAATCAATAGCGGTTTTCAGATCCCGGAACGTAAACGAGCGCGTCTCCCCTCGGTTCGAGCGAATCACCACTATGACTGATTGCACCTTGCGGGGCAGGCTTTCATCCAAAGCTTCTTGGAGAGCGTGACGCAAGCCGTTTTCAATGCCTGCGATAAGCTCTTTGGCGATCCGTGTTCGCTCTCTGTCGGACAGTCTATTGAACTTTATCCAGCTCCTCATCGCTTGCTCACGGTCTTTTTCTGCCCAGCGATATTGGATGCTGCGCCTGGCAAGGACTTCGCACATATCGTCAAAAGGGATTTCAAACAACTCAACTTCAAAACTGTGTAACAGCCGTTTGGAAGGCTTGCTCCAACTCCCCATGAGCACCGCAATGGACTTGCGGACAGTGCTGTAACGTTGGCGCAGTTTGGTGTGCGCCGTGCAAATCCAACTTGCCTTGTCGCGGTTGTGTTTCTTGTAGCGAATGTATTTTGACTCGATAATCACCAAAGGCTGAAAGCGATTGTTGATGATGACCGAATCCACGTTGTATTCATTGTCATCCTCATCCCTCAAAATCAACTTGGTTGGCTTACCTGTTGTGGGGCTGGGAGGACCAGTGGCGATGTAAATGCAACTGCTATTTTCCGCCAGCGGCTTCAGAATGCGATGGATTTCTCCTTCCAGTAGAGCACCAATAGTTTCGCCTAGCGCACTTCCTGGATTAGCAACTGCCTCTATGTCCCTTTGTTTTCGACTCACTATGCCGCCTCCTACTTTTCGAGAGTTAGAATACTCTCCTTCAGAGCCAGTTTATGCCGCTGTGGATTATGTCCCCATTTTCCACCGCGCGTGCGCAGAAGCTGCGTATCATACCGGCGGAAACCTAAGCCTAAGGCCAACCGTCCCAAGTACTCTTCGGTCGGAATATAAACTCCATACGGCGCTGAATCACCCAGCACGAGCACAAAGCGCGCGCCGCGTTTGAGAACGCGGAAACACTGTTGGAGCACTTGGAGCATGTCGTTGAAGTAGCCTGCCACCATCAGGTCATAACTCTTCTTCCCGCCCTTTCTCAAACGCACCCGTTCCAGTTGACGTACCTTATTGCTTATCTCTTGATACAACGCCGGGTCGATATCTTTTATGTCGAGGGTCAATGGGTTTTCACCGAAGGCCATGCGTCGAATCTGAGTTGTTGCTGCGATAATGAGTTTATCACGCACCTTCTCCGTGATCTCCCGCCATGACGCTGCCCAACCAAAGAAATACATCTCTAACCGCGTGCGCTCAGCGTAGTCGTAGTTATTCAAATAAGGTGGTGAGGTCACTGCAAGGTCTATACTATTCGGTTCAACGGGATAAGGCTGGCGGGCATCCATGAGCAGCCGCCGCGTCTCCACAGTGACCTGCCTGCGTCGTGCCCGAACTGTTTTGAGGTCATCATACATGATATGCAGTTGAACACAGAAAACCTCATAGGCATCGCGTTCGGTCTGTTTCTCATGGTACTTACTCGGCGCGATATAAGGCCAGCCTGTGCCCGCTTTCGAGGCTGACCGGAGAGTATCCGTGAGCGCTAAGCGGAAGAAATCTCGCTCCTCCGCGGAGCAATCAAAAGCAGCAATCGTATCACGGATCATCCGCAATTTAGTCAGGTTGATGTCCGAGTAGC
>CAZNOV010000153.1:0-3128 GCA_964574725.1 uncultured Nitrososphaera sp.
AGCCTGTGCGTGCTCGCTCCGTCGGCCGCGCTGGCTGCCGTCGAGGATGCGGATGAAGCGTACGCCCGCGGGTTGAAGCTGTTTCTCGCCGGGGAGAACGACCAGGCGCCGGCGGAATTGCGCCACGCGCTGGAAGCCCAACGACGTGCTCCGCTGGCATCTACAATTAGCTTGTTCGGATTGCCAAATTCGCCAGGGTCCGCACCCAGTTTCCCAAACGACTTGACAAAACTATAGCTGTTATCAAAAATGTCAATCTGGTTGTTGTATGTATCAGAGACGTATACGCGTCCAGTTGGATCGACCTCTAGTGATCTTGGTCTGAGCATTTGGCCACTTCCTGTGCCTCCCGAGCCTATCGATCTTAAGTAGTTCCCGTCCGCGTCGAACTTTTGAACCCGATTGTTACCAGTATCTGCTACAAACACGTTGCCTTCGCTGTCGATGTCAACGTCAAAAGGTAGACGGACTTGCCCCCTTAAAACCCCGCCAGAGACAAATACTGAGATGAAATTTCCGTTCTCATCAAACTTTTGGATCCTATGATTATTTCCATCCGCCACATAGAGGTTGTCCTCTGAATCTACAGCTACGCCTCTTGGCTTGTCGAACTGCCCGTTGCCTGTTCCCGAGCTCGGACCTATCTGATCAATCAAGTTCCCGTCGGGGTCAAGCTTGACGATAACGTTACCTAAATTGGCGACCCAAGTATTTCCGTGAGAGTCGACCGAGATTCCCGAAGGTGACAAAGAGAGAGTTCCTAAAGTTCCCAATTCCGTTCCATCATTCGCGAAAATCCGGATTGTATGAGCGGGGAAGTCAGTGCTGAGGAAGTTGCCATCGGAATTAATCGCAAGCCCCTCTAACGGGATCGACACTATGTCACCAAATCCTGCGTCTAGATTTTCAAAGGAATTATCAAAGATTCCGAAGTTGCCCTTAAATTTGCTTCCAGACGTCCCGGCTATAGTTAATGAATAGGTTCCATAATTAATGCTGTCAGGCTCTGTTATGACGAACGGGGACGAAGTGGTCGCGAATAAGCTGTAACTTCCTGCTTCAAGATTCTTGAATATGAACGAGCCGTCGTTCTTTGATAACTGCGTGAAGGTGGCACTGCCGTCGTCCTTGACCAAAGTCACCTGAACGTTTCGGACCCCGCCTTCGGAAGCAGTCTTTGTAAAGCTGCCATTGGCATCGTCATAAACAACACCCGACACCTCTCCCAGCTTGAAGAGACCGAAATCTCTATTCGTAGTCGTACCCGTCGCTGCCAAAACAATATTCGAGATTGTCGTTGGTGTTGTATTCTTCCAGCCATCTTTCAAAGTGATCGTTAGACTGTAGGTGCCAGGATAGAGATTTTGAAATACCGCCGTAGGGTTGGAAGAAGCTGTAGCTGTCTGAAACGGATTCCCATTCGCGAGTGTTCCCGTGAGCGTGAAGGTCCATCCCTTTTGCAGATTATCGCCGCTATTCTGTACCCCGTTCCCATTCACGTCATTGTAAGGCCTGGCGGTGATTGAGCTAAGCTTTACGTTTCCAAAATCAAAGCCACCAACAGAGCCCGTTGTGATCTGTATTCCTGAATAACTCGATGCCGAAGTATGTGCCCAGCCCGTGACATCTGCTTCAGTAACTGTATACGTTCCGGGTGATAATCCGGTGAACTTGTACCCGTTAGTTCCTGAAGTTGTTGTAACAGGACCATAAGAGCCTCCTCCAGAAAGAGTGCCGGTCAATGTCAGCGTCCAACCGGTCTTTGGTGCTTCAGACCCGTCCTTGACCCCGTTAAGATTGTTGTCTATGAAGACGAAACCGCTAATCTGATAGGTTGCCGCGCTTGCAGGCGATATGAATAAGATGAATGGCGCAGCAGCGAGCACAGCGATCATGAAAATAGAAGCTTGTTTCCGAAGATTCGCACTATCGAGCACTCT
Organism: uncultured Nitrososphaera sp.; assembly: GCA_964574725.1. Classification (GTDB taxonomy): domain Archaea; phylum Thermoproteota; class Nitrososphaeria; order Nitrososphaerales; family Nitrososphaeraceae; genus Nitrososphaera. Next base: position 1,941 of record CAZNOV010000153.1, read on the forward strand.
AGAAAATCTCATGTAGTCCATGAGCTGGGAAGAGTACTATATTAACTTAATAGTATCTGAGGGGGGGCTTATTATGTATCAATCGATACAAGATTTTCGCCTAAGGATGTGAACCCAGGGACTAGACCAATAGATGTCACGCCCAGCGAACAGCTTGCGCCAAAGTCATCTTTCCTTGAGAAAGTTTTATGTGTAGCTAACATTGTTGCCAACACTTGATGGCAAAAGTTGTTCTAATTGGGCTTGACGCCGCAATTCCCACTTTGGTTAAAGGGTATTTCAGGTTAGGCAAGCTCAGAAATATGCAGGAGCTTGCCAACGAGGGTGTCTGGGCCGAAGGCGTTCCAGTCTTCCCAACGCATACAGCGTCTAATTGGAACACCGTTTCCACAGGCGCGTGGCCAAGGACACATGGTGTCACAGACATGGCGATGCATCTTCCAGGGAGACCGCTCACGGAAATAGTAAGTGGCTTCTATTCAAACCTCTGCAAAGCAGAACAGGTATGGAAAACTGCTGAAAGATTCGGAAAGCGAAGTATACTTCTAAAATTCATCGGTTCGTGGCCTCCTAACTTTGAAACAGGCATGCAAGTGGAGGGCTTTGGTGCACCGGGCGGACCGGGATCGCGGCCATGGGGGTCGAGCCCACTTGCAGTAAGCAACAGCTCATGTTTCACTACCGAGCCTCTCGAAAATGCAACTGTATTATCCTTTGACGATGCAAAGATGTCGGAATGGAAGAATCTTCCTCAGGATCTGGCTAATGATGCGTTGACTCGTAAGGTCTTTGAGACTCGCTTGGCAATTGGTGACAGTAGTCACCGAGTGGCGTACGATGTCTTGGTTTTGCTAGATTCAGACGGGATATGCCGAAGAGTACTATTCGCCAAGGACAAGAACTATCAGCAAAGCTTCGTGCTCAGAAAAGGAGATACGACACAGTGGTTAACCGAGGATTTTCTTGTCGACGGCAAGCCGAGGACGGCGTCTTTCAGGATGAAGCTTTTGGAACTCGATTTTTCAGGCAGACCCAAGTTCCGATTGTTTGTATCACAGGTGTTCCCACTCGATGGATGGACATTTCCGCATTCGCTTGCAGGTGACCTAGTGAAAGAATGTGGACCATTCCTCGAGTCTATTAGCCATTTCCCGTTTGTCTTTGGGTGGATAGATCATGACACGTACC
>CAZNOV010000154.1:0-2115 GCA_964574725.1 uncultured Nitrososphaera sp.
GACGACGACTGCGTCTGCGCCAAAACCCCCAGTAAAATCGAGAATCTGTTGGGCAGTCGCATATGAATCCTTGTACTCGATCACTTTGTCCGCGCCCATCGCTTTTGCTTTCTGCATCCTTGAAACAACTTTGCCCACGACCGCAACATTTGCACCGGCCAGCCTCTTCAACAGCTGCAGGTGAATGAGTCCTATGGGTCCATCACCAACTATTACCACCGAAGTGTCACTCTCTGGAGTACCTATTCTAGAGAGGCTGTTAAGGCAACAAGCGAGCGGCTCAAGAAGAGCCGCTTCCTCATCGCCCAGCTCGTCTGGCACGGCCGCAAGCCCTCCTATTTTCATTATCTCATCTGGGATCGCAACGTACTGAGCAAAGCCTCCGTCAAGCGTGGAACCTATCTCTTTAAGATTCATGCAGAGATTATAGCTGCCGTCGCGGCAAAAGTGGCATCCCAGGCATGGAACCAGAGGACACATCGCTACCCTTGATCCCGATTTTATCGAACCACTCCCGGTTGATACCGTATTCATAACGGTCCCACAAAGTTCGTGTCCCAAGATGACCGGTGGGCGGACCTTGCTGTGACCATTTCGGAATACGCGGGCATCATACCCGCACACAGCGCAAGTATTCACTCGTAACTTTGCTTTGCCGTTCATCAGCGGGACCGGCTCCACTGCAATGTTATTGGGGCCGTGAAAAACCGCTGCGAGCATGCTTTCTCTCCCAGAAGTCTGATGCCGGGAAGCCAAAGAATATCGTTTGTTTCTGTAGCACCTATAATAAGGGTTTCAGGGTATCGTTTATGAAATGAGCAGGCTGTTTGACCCTCACATCCACATGTATTCTCGGACAACAGATGATTATGAGGCAATGTCGAAGGCCGGGATAGAAGTGATCGTGCAGCCGTCATTTTGGCTCGGAAGTGCGCGCACATCAGTTGGGACATTCGAGGACTATTGGGAGCACATGATAGGATTCGAGACAAAGCGAGCAAAAGACTTTGGCATCGAGCATTTTGTCTGTATATCTGTAAATCCAAAGGAAGCTACAGAGAGGCCGCTTGCCCTTGACGCGATTGAAGCCATGAAAAAGTACCTTGACAGGGAACGAGTCGTTGCAATAGGAGAAATCGGCTACAATCTGATCAGCGACTTGGAAGAAGAGGTAATGGTGAAGCAAATGGAGATTGCCGCAGATAAGGAAATGTTAATGACAGTACACCTGCCGCACAACAACAAACCTGAGGGAATGCGCAGGTTGCAGCGCATACTAACCAGCGACCAAGGCAAACGATATGAAAGAAACAAGATTCTGGTGGACCACAACGTGGAAGAGACCATCGAGAACACCTTGGCTCTTGGGACGTGGGCAGGGCTTTCAATTTATCCTGTATCAAAGCTTTCACCAGAGCGCGCCATCAATATCATCAGGAAGTACGGCACTGAAAGGATAATGGTGCATAGCGCTGCTGACTGGGGAGTGTCAGACCCGTTAAGTGTTCCCCTTGTTGCGATGGAAATGAGAAAAGCCGGATTCAGCATGAACGAGATCGAGCGCGTAACTTTCTACAACGCGTATGACTTCTTCAGGCAGTCGCCCCGCTTTACCTGGAAGCCCTAGCATATGAAGCTAGCATTTAGCACCAACGCATTCAAGCAATATCCATTGGAAGATGCGATAAGACAGATCGCAAGGATAGGCTATAGTGGGGTCGAGATTCTGTGTGACGTGCCGCACGCATATCCGCCGGCGCTCCCAGACAGCCAGATCCGATCCATAAAGGACGCCATCTCCTCGCTTGGGATGCAGATATCAAATCTGAATGCATTCACTCTTTACGCAGTCGGTGACGTGTACCATCCCTCCTGGATTGAAGATGAATTGCGCCTCAGGGATGTACGGATAAAGCATACAATCGACTGCATCAATCTTGCAACGAAAATTGGCGCCAGGAATATCTCAACAGAGCCAGGAGGGCCAGTTCCCCATTCCACCAATCGGGATGAGCTTGAAAAACGATTTCTAGCGGGTTTGGTTCAGGCAGCAAAGGTGGCTGAGAAGGAGAATGTGAAGTTGCTAATAGAGCCAGAACCTGCTCTCCTTATAGA
>CAZNOV010000154.1:2125-3102 GCA_964574725.1 uncultured Nitrososphaera sp.
TAGTCTCGTGGGCTCGGAGATGTGTATAAGAGACAGTTTCGATATCGGCCATTTTTACTGCGTAGGCGAGAACCCCGCCAAGTTAGTATTTGAGCTTTCGGACTATATCGGGCATTTTCATCTCGAAGACATAGCGGGCGACCGTGTGCACAACCACCTAATACCTGGCAGAGGTTCGATTGATTTCGGCCAGGTTTTCGACGCCATGAATGGGATAGGCTATGATGGATTCGTTACAGTCGAGCTTTACCCATACCAGGCAAACCCGGTCCAGGCCGCAGAGGAGGCTTATAACTATCTTCAGGACTTCATATAGGCTGCGCAAAGTGATTTGTTTTGTTCTTGAAGCAGTACCTGGCACTAATCAGGCTGCCAAATGTATTCACTGCCCCGCCCAATGTACTTGCAGGATATTTTTCCGTCATTTCAGCAGCTGATGTGAACGGTGTGCATCTCGCCGGCCTCACGGTTTCATCAGCTCTCCTTTACATTTCTGGCATAGTTTTCAATGACTACTTTGATATCGAATCTGACAAGAAGGAGCATCCTGCCAGACCGTTGGCTTCAGGGAAGGTTGGCAAAAACCATGCGCTCGTCCTAGCAGTTTCGGCTCTTGCTGGCGCCAACATGATTTCGCTTGTAACGGTGGGCCCGGGGAGCTTGGCAGTATCCGCATCCCTTTCAGCGGTCATTCTCGCCTACGATTATCGCCTAAGGATCAAAGCAATCACCGGCCTATTTGCAATGTCAACAGCCAGGTTTCTGAATGTGCTTCTTGGAGCCAGCCCGGTGTTTTTGGTGAGTCTAGGCGACTCGCGGGCGCTGACGAATTTGCCAGTGTTGATCCTTGCCTCTGTTTCCATCTTTGCTTATACAGCGGCAATAATGACCTTGAGCAGGAGGGAAGTTGTCGGAGCGTCGAGGCAGGCGCGGATTTCGGCATTCGGGATCCTCTCCACTATTATCGCGTCGGTAGG
>CAZNOV010000155.1:0-1816 GCA_964574725.1 uncultured Nitrososphaera sp.
TGTATAAGAGACAGGGTCTGGACCGCCGTGCCTCTTACCTTGTCAAGCAGGGAAGTCTTGCCCGAGTCTACGTGACCTAGAACCACTACTACCGGCTGGCGGAGTTCCACTTGAATGCGTCAATCAAAAATGACTCGCGACTCTTTAATAAAGCTCTCAGCGGAATCCGACGCATGAATAATGTTGTCGGTAAAGCCGAGGCCAAAGTCGCCACGAATAGTTCCCGGAGCCGCGTCGGAGGATTTTGTTTCTCCGATCATCAGCCTCACCGTGCTGACGGCATTGTTTCCTTCAAGAATGCAAGCAACAACAGTTCCGGACGTTATGAAAGCGACGAGCTCTCCAAAGAATGGTTTGCTCTTGTGCACAGAGTAAAATTCCTCAGCCTTCTTTTTCGTGAAGTTATACAACTTTAGCTGCTTTATCTGGAATCCCTTCTCCTCAAACCTCTCGAGAATTCTTCCGGTAAGCTGTCGCTTAAAGCCGTCTGGCTTTACAACGATGAGTGTCTGTTCGATGCCCATGCTGCGCCTACACTACTTTTTGACTCGAAGGCCGCCCTTGGCATAGCGGCTCGTCCACTTTAGCTTTCTCGGGTCGCGCCGGAGAACGCGCATGTTCTTCTTGCACTTGCTAGAGCAGGTCCACTGCACCTGACCGTCGTTTCTCACAAGCATTACGCCGTGCCCCGTGGTGATATGCTTGCCACAGAAAGAGCAGTTGCGAAGCGATGCCGCCGACTTGCTCAACCACTAATCACCTTATCTTACGCGCTTCGCGCTCCGTTTCCCTGAGCATCAGGACGTCATTCATTCGCACCGCCCCCTTTACGTTTCTGGTAAGAATTCTGCCCCTGTCCTTGCCCTCGAGAACCTTGACTCTTACCTGGATTACTTCGCCGGCAATTCCGGTTCGGCCCACGACCTGAATTACTTCGGCGGGAACGACCTTTTCTTCAGCTGCCTTGCTCAAGCGCCAGCCACCTTTAGCTTACTCTTTCTTTGCCTTAAGGCCGCCAATCGACGTAATGACCTGCTCGACTATATGCTGCGCCTCTCCCGGATCAATAATGGTAGCAGCAGCAGAGCCTACGTCGATTCCCAGCGACGCGCCAAGCTGCTGTTTGCTGGGCACAAAGATAAACGCGGCATTTCTTTCCTCACAGAGAATGGGCAGGTGGGCAACTACTTCTGGCGGCTCTACGTCCGCTGCGATCACGACAAGCTTTGAGACGCCGCGCTCGATTGCTTTCGTAGTCTCGTTGGTGCCCTTGCGCACTTTGCCGCTCTGCTTTGCCACCCGCACTGCCTCGTACACCGCGTTTACAATATCTTTGGAAGCTTCAAACTTTACGTAATACGGCTTACTCAATATTCGTATCACCCATTGGGATCATCTTGGTTTTCACTAGAAGGACAAGCGTATTAAAAACGTTTATGCAGGTCTAGGCGATCTTGGACAGGACAAGCCTTCTGTATTCTTCGACCTTTGAATCGAGCAGAGATTTGTCAGTGGATTCCCCGTACATCCTTATCAGCGGCTCTGTGCCGCTGGGCCTCACCATTATCCAAGTCGATTCATCTATCCAGACTTTGACTCCGTCAAGAGTCTCCACCTTCTTGGGGGTTCCATGCTCTGTGCAGGCCTTGACCACCTTTTCGACGGCCTCCCGCGACGTGGATGCGAACTTGGTCTTGAACTGGAACATCTTTGGCAGCCGGGACACAAGCTGCGAAAACGAAACACTCGGGGACGCCGCTAGCATGTCGAGAACGAGCGCCGTCGCCATGGCGCCGTCACGCACTTCGTTCAGGGC
>CAZNOV010000155.1:1826-3016 GCA_964574725.1 uncultured Nitrososphaera sp.
GTACATGAAACCTCCATTCTCTTCAAGGCCGAGAGGCGCGCTGCGCTTCACCATCTCCCTTGAAACCTCGACGCTGCCCACCTTTGTGTAGACAACCTTGGACCCCGCCTGTTCGGCGACCATGGATAGCAGCATTGTGGTGTTGATCGGGCATACCACTTCTGCACCCTTGTGCCTTTCTGAAAGCAGATGCTTGACCAACAGCGCCCCTGTCTTGTCTCCCCAGTGTATTGCACCGGTGTCATCACAGAACATGCTTCTGTCGCCATCTCCGTCGTAGGCCGCGCCAAAATCCGCTCCCGAGCTCCTCACTGTGTCAGCCAAGATTCCAAGGTTATCCGGGGTGGGCTCTGAGCCACGGCCGGGAAAATCTCCGTCAATGCTACCGTTCACCAGAATTACCCTGCATCCGAGTTTATGCGCGAGCACCGGGGCGACGAGAGCCTGCACGCCGTTTCCCGTGTCCATCACTATGGTGAACTTTCTCTTTCTTATCCTGCCCGCGTCGACGAGCGAAAGTGCAGATTCAATGTACGAATCGATAATTCTGCTGTCATCAACATCGGCGCCGGTTCCGTCGATTCTGGAAAAGTTCTTGGAATAGTAGATATCCTCGACCTTGACCTCGTCTTCCCTTGAAATTTCAACGCCGTCCGGCGCTGTAGGCTTTATCCCGTTATACTGGGGCGGGTTGTGAGACGCGGTTATCATGATCCCTCCGTTGTAGCCGAGTCTTTTTGCCGCATACTGAAGGCATGGGGTCGGTACGAGACCCGCGTTGGCCACATCAAGGCCGGCCGAATTCAGAGTGGATCTAACAACCCTGGACAGAATGGAGCCGGAATGCCTTCCGTCATTGCCGACCACTATTGGACCATCATCAAAATAAGTTGCAAGAGAATAGCAGAGATCAATTACGAGATCGTGGGTAAGAACTTGGCCGTACACACCGCGCACGCCGTTTGTCCCAAAGAGTCTCGGTCTGTTCGTAGCTTGCAATTTTTCCTTGCAAGTATGCTCTGCTTCAATACATAAACGCTATGCAATGCAAGTCATGTTCTGAAAATTCAGATTCTACAATAATAAATAAATTCGACTGGTAATAGTTGCAGTCTGGGCGGGGGTTGCCAAGCCCGGTCAACGGCGCAGGTCTCTTTTGAAGAGTGCGAAGCTTAGAATGAGTCGGGCGA
>CAZNOV010000156.1:0-2989 GCA_964574725.1 uncultured Nitrososphaera sp.
GCGCAGGCGGCGCCGGCATTGATACCAGATATCGAGTTCGCCACCGCAAGGCCAAAGTCATCGTGGCAGTGGACGCTGATTGGCAGCTTTGTGGCATCTCTGACCTCTGTTACAAGGTCGGCAACATACTGAGGAGTAGCGTATCCAACCGTGTCCGGGATGTCTAGTCTGTTGGCCCCCGCCTCCCTGACCGCCTTGAAGACCTTGATCAAGAAGGCCCTGTCGGATCTTGTCGCGTCTTCTGCGGAGAATTCTACCAGTAGCCCATGCTTCTTTGCGTATTCTACAGCCTGCACAGCTTTTTCCAGGACCTGCTCTCTTGTCATCTTGAGCTTGTATCGCATGTGTATGTCGGATGTGGCGATGAAAGTGTGGACGTACTTTAGGTCGCATTCCATTACCGCGTCGATGTCGGATTCCATAGTGCGGGCAAGTCCACACACTTCTGCACGCAGCCCCTGCTTTGCTATGGTCTTGATCGCGCGCATTTCGCCGTGCGAAACTATTGGGAAGCCCGCTTCAATCGCGTCGATCCCAAGTTCATCGAGCTTTAGCGCGATTTGCACTTTCTGTTCCGGCGTGACCGTAACTCCCGGTGTCTGCTCGCCGTCCCTGAGCGTGGTATCGAAAATCCTAACGGTCTTGCCGTTGCCGTCTGATTTTCTGGCTGCCCTCGATGTCACATCTCGACACCTCTCGGGAGGGCCGAAACCCCGGTCCTTGCCAGCTGAGTTATGCCGTAATGATCTACTAGGCTCTTGAACGCGTCTATCTTATCTGGAGTACCAGTTATCTCGACTGTGATGGTCTCCTTGCCTATGTCGAGGATATTCCCTCGAAAGATGGTCGAATAGTTAATTATTTCGCTCCTTGTTGTCGGGTCGACCGCTTTCATCTTTATCAGCGCAAGCTCCCTGTACACGGTCTTCTCCGTATCGAGCACTTTTACTTCGACGACGTCTATCAATTTTCTCAACTGTTTCACTAGCTGGTCAAGGGTCTTCTCGTCGCTGTTCGTGGTGATGGTCATTCTTGAGAGGTCCTGCTGCTCGGTCGAGCCCACTGTTATGCTCTCGATATTGAAGCTGCGAGCCCTGAAGAGGTTGGTTACTCTGAATAGGACGCCCGGTTTGTTCTCGACAAGGGCAGTTACTATGTACCAGGAGTTCTGGGCTCCCGAAGCCGTTGACAACTCTACGCCCCCGTTATCATGTCCTTGAGCCCGGTCCCAGGGGCAACGAATGGATATACGTCTTCGTCGGGATCTATTGGGATGTCTATCACCGTTGCGACATCGCTCTTGATCGCGGCCCTGATCGCTTTGTCCAAGTCGTTCATCGACTCTGCCCGTATTCCCTGCGCGCCATAGGCTTCTGCTATCTTGATATAGTCGGGACAGTTGTGCTGGTGCACTCCGCTGTACCGCCTGTTGTAGAAGGTTCGCTGCCACTGCGCCACCATTCCCAGCATGTAGTTGTTCATGAGAAATACAATGACAGGGAACTTCTCTATCACAGACACTGCAAGCGAATTCTCGGTCATGTTGAATGACCCGTCGCCGGCAATGTCCACGACGGGAACTTCTGGTCGTGCCGCCTTGGCGCCGATAGACGCGGGAAATCCAAACCCCATGGTGCCTAGACCCGTGGAACTGAAGAATGTCCCCGGCGATATAACGTCAAAATGCAAAGAGGCCCACATCTGGCACTGTCCTACTTCAGTAGTCACTATGGCATCTGCAGGCAGCACTTCCCGCAACTTCTTCAACGACTTTTTGGCCGTTATCTCCCTTGGATAATCCTTCAGTGTTTCTGAAAAGTACTGGATGAGCTCCTTTCTGCGCCTGAGCCAGGGGTTATCCGCCTCCTTCTTTACCACCCTCTTCGATAGCATCTTGATGAGTGTTCGAAGAGACGATTTGACGTCGCCAACTATGGCGACATCGACCGACTTGTTCTTTCCTATCTCAGCCGGGTCGATGTCCATGTGTATGATGCTCATACCCTTGCCGAATTCGTCAAAGCGCCCTACGGACCTGTCGGAAAACCTGGCCCCGATCGCTACAATGCAGTCTGCCTCCAGGATGATCTTGTTCGCCTCTGCATGACCGTGCATGCCGATTGGTCCCATCGCGAGCGGGTGGTTCTCTGGAAACGCCCCCTTGCCCTTGAAGGTGGTGACCACCGGGATCATCATCAACTCTGCTAGCGTCTGAAGTTCGGAAAATGCCCCCGATAGGATCACGCCTCCACCCGCCATGATTATTGGCTTTTGCGCGCTGAAGATCAATTCCACCGCCTTGCCAAGTTCGGAGAGGTCGGCATCGACCGACGGATTGTACCCTCTTACCTTGATAAGGTCGGGAAACTTTATGTCGGCTTTCGCTTGCTGAACGTCCTTGGGGATATCGACAAGCACGGGGCCGGGCCTTCCGCTCTCTGCGATGTAGAAGGCCTTCTTGACAGCCTCCGGAATCTCGGTCGCCGCTCTCGGCTGGAAAGAATACTTTGTGCAGGGGTTTGCGATTCCAATGATGTCTGTTTCCTGGAAAGCATCCTTGCCTATCATCGCAATCGGAACCTGACCAGTTACGGCAACAACTGGCGAAGAATCCGCGTAGGCGGTCGCGATGCCAGTGATAAGGTTCGTCGCGCCTGGGCCGGAAGTTGCAAAGCAGACTCCCGACTTTCGTTTTATCCTTGCATAGCCGTCGGCCATGTGCGCGGCGGACTGCTCATGCCTTACAAGAACGTGCCGCAAGTTGGCACCTACAAGCGCGTCATATATCGGAAGGTTTGCTCCGCCGGGAAGCCCAAAGATTACATCTACGCCCTCCTTCTCAAGGGCACGTATCAGCGCTTCTGCGCCCGTCATTTCACCCAATGTGTGTTCACCAATCTAATCACTCGCACAAACGCCTGCTCGCTGAGCAGAGCTTGCCCTAGGCAAGGGTCAGCAGAACCAGAAAATGAATGTTCTGCCCATATGT
>CAZNOV010000157.1:0-2978 GCA_964574725.1 uncultured Nitrososphaera sp.
GCCATCACCGTGAGCTGCGGGTTAACACCAAGGGCTGTCGGAAAGACGCTTGCGTCGCAGACGTACAGGTTGTCAAACCCAAAGACCTTGCAATCAGAGTCCACCACACATTCTTCTTTGATGCTGCCCATCCTGTTTCCTCCCTGCGGATGGGCGGAGCCCAGCATCAGGCCGTCGGGATTTTCCCTAACGACGTCCCTCAGTGCGGGAACGTCCGCCTTTGTCCTTATCTCGGGCATGTCCCTGTGGGATGTGATCACAGACCTAGCGCCCACGCCGAACCACATCCTTGCAAGAATGCCCATCCCTCTCGCCATGTCGTCTATGGTCTGGGGCGACACGTTGTAGACCACTTTCGGATTGCCGCTGTACGACATCAGGACAGAGCCTACAGGCTCGTCGCGGGTCATCACGCCGGCCATCGAATAATGCACATAGTTTTGCATCATCTTCCTGTGGTCGATCCCCATGCTTGGAATTGCAAGCGCCATCTGGAACACCGGCAGAAATATGCTCTCTATAAGAAATCCGCCGGTTTCGACCCCGTTTGTAACTCCATATTCGTGGCAGGTGTAAGACATCGGAATTCCCCTGCTGCCGTTGATCTCTTCTTCGAACACTCCCATCACGAAGGGGGCCGGATGCAACGCAAGGCCCTTCCCGACCTTCTCCCCGCCAATTCTTGACTTTTGCAGCAAGTTGGATGAAGCGATCGCGCCTGCAGAAACTATTACGACCTTGGCATTGACGCGTATTCTATGCTTCTCATTTCCGGCCGCGTCCACAAATGTCCCGTCAACCCCGGTCGCGACACTGTTTTCATATGTAACCCTGTCTGCCCTGCAGTTGCAATACGCGGTATAATCGACTCCAGGATCCGCAAGCGCTTCGTGAATGTAGGTCACCAGCATGCTCTGCTTTGTGTCGTAGTGGCATCCTAGGTGGCAAAAGCCGCATTTCACGCAGGAAGTCAGAGATGGGTCAGAGATCGACTGGCCGCAGTTTCTGTGGTTGCGGTAGTGCAGGATAGGTCTTCCATCTCTCAGGAACTTTTCACACGCTTCCATGAGCTTCCTCGCGTTGGTGTTAAGCTCGTCATCAGTGACTTCCGTCACGTGGATGTTCTTTGATACTTCATCATTGGCCTTGTCCCATTCGTCCTTTGAGATCGACACTCCCATGTCCTGCCACTGCCTGATAACAATGTCGGGGATCCTGAAGCATACTGCATCATTGATTACTGTAGAGCCACCAAGGCAGGAGCCCTGCGCGATAGCTATCCGCAGGTTTGCAGTAAAGTTCGCACCGGCATTCTTCCACAGGAGGGGGATCATGTCCGCCTCCCTCTGGTTCATCGACTCGCCGTCGTAATAGCCACCTCTTTCCAACACTACTACCGACTTGCCGGCCTTGGCCAGCTTGGTTCCCAGAATGGCTCCAGCCGCCCCAGAACCAATGATACAAACATCTACGTCGCGAACAACATCTGATGTCACCACGCGATAATCCTCTGCTCTCTTGTCAAAGCTTTCGACACCGTATACGCAGTTTGCCAACTACCCGCTCGCCTCCCACTCGAGTTCATGCTTGTGAGGCGTCGCCCGCGGGTGCTGCGGCACCTGCGCCCCGTCGTATCCGATCTCTTCCCAGGTATTGTCCCGGGTATAGGTTACCCATGCCTCAATGGATCTGGTAAGGAGTGAGTGGATTCTGAGAAAATCGCTGTTGTTGATGGTCGCAATATCCCCCAGACCTGCAAACGCGGACATCGTTCGATCGATGTTGCGCGCGTACGGATCCGTTGGAGGCTCGGGCTTTTTCTCGAGCGAATCCAGCACTATATCAAATGATGTATCATTCTGCCCACGCTCGAGCTTTGCCCCTCTCTTGGTCTCGGTTCTGTGAATTATTTCACCACTAGAATTTCTGACTACAAGGTAAATGTCCGGGTTCCTTTCGAGCACCGTTTCGCTGAACAGCGCTGAGGAAAAAGATATTTCGAACTTGCCGTCGGATCCTATCCACGCCGATCCAAGCATGTCGTCGTTGTGATCCTCGAAGAACACCTCATCGCTGTCCATCGCAAATACCTTCACCCCACTTACTGGAGAGCCGCGTGAATCCTTCACGGATCCCCTAACGGTAAACTCTGTCACAGAATCTGGGCAAAGAGTCTATTATAAATCGGTTCTGGTAATCACACCCAAGGAGCGATGGAATTGCTTGCACCATTATTGCCGAACCCTTTTTCTAATAGTCCATGATAAGCGTACGAGTGGACGTTCTTGGCGACCTATTCTGGTTTTCACAATTCGTAATGGAGTACACGGTGCTGCCTAGTGCCGATGCAAAAGGGAAATTATTTGTCAGGACCGATCGAAAGATAAAACTGGATTGGGACAACTGCACCGTCGAACCGGCAGAAGTGCTTGCTAACGGAAAGCTAAGATTCGTCATAAGAAGCAAAACGAACAGGAATAGCGATTACATGGGATCCATACCAGTCCAGCTCAGGTACATGCTTGGCGTAGACGTCAACCCGAATGAGATTGCGGAGCCACAAACGGAGAGGAATTACTCCCCCGCCACATCGAAGAGGAAGAACCTTCCTCAATCTGTCCGTGACATTGTACATGACAGGTGGGTTATCAAGCTCGGCAGTGCCGGAGAAATCTGGGAATGGACAAGGAGTGATGCTGACCTGAAATCGAGCAGGATTCATCGGTTATACCAGCATATTCAAAGATTCTTGAAGGAAACGCCAAAACAGCAGAAAAAAAACGGCAGCATTTTCAGGGTAGAGGTCGAGACACTGGATGAGGTGGTACCGGTTGTTTACCAGCCTGCGGTTGACTCGCTGGATAATTTTCTGCGCGAAATTCATTGTGCGCCGAGAATCAACGATGATGCAACTTTGGATGTGGAGGTTTCATTATTGTTTAACAACGAACAGTTGCGCAAGTTCAAACTTGCCGACG
>CAZNOV010000158.1:0-2974 GCA_964574725.1 uncultured Nitrososphaera sp.
GCTGGCGCCGGCTTTGGAGCGGCGGCTGCCGCCTTTGAAGCCTCTGCTAAAGTCTTTTGCCTCTTGACGGGACATAGCTGGTTATGAACCTCCCTCATGCTCTCCAGAGTGGTCGGATTATCGTGGCGGAGAAGAGTTCCGCAGTCTTCACAAATATACTCCGTGATAGCGGCAGATGACAACTGCACTAGTATCGATTTTACCTTATTTATTAATTGTGAGTAGTGTCAGAGCGGCAGGTGTAGCACCTGCAACCAAGCTTGAACGAATAAAGGAAAAGAAAGGGAGACAGGGTCTTACTGTCTCGTGAACTGTGCTTGCTGCTGGGCGAAGAAAGTCGTCCAGGCCTTTGCGACGTTGGTTGAAAAGTCGGTGACTGCATCGACCGTTCTGTTGTAGATCTTCAGGTTCTCTCTTGCTGCGTCTAGTGCATTGATGGTGAGCTGGTTGTTGATGCCTACTGACCTGATTGCATTGTTGGTGATTTCGCTGGACTGCCTGGTGTAGAGGTCGCCGTATGGCAGTGACGGGATGTTCCAGATGCTTGCAAACTGCTTCTGAGCAGAGAAGGCGGTCTGGACCATGTTCTTTGTCGTCTGGATGTAGTCGAGCTGCAGGTTAGAAACAGACTGTGAATACTGTGGCTGAACCTTCGCAAATTCGTCTACTGCTCTGATAACGTTGTCCCTTATCGTGTCGTACACGTCGCTTACGCTCGTTGTTCTTACGTCGTCTTTTTGGGTAGTCTTGTCGACCATTTTTCTTACCATACAACGGTAATAAATGGTGGTATATAAAGGTTGGTCAATATCGGTGTTGATTACCAATGGATACCAGTAGCAGGTATCATGAGCCGTGTGTTCCTGCCATGCTCTGCCTCCTGTTCTCCGTCTTTTTCTCAGAGCCCAGCCTCTCGAGCCTGTAGTTGCCCATGTCGACGAACTTAATTCCCTCGCATAGGACAGGGTGAACCCGTCTGATTTCTTCGTACATCTTCTGGCAGACAGCGCGATAATCGGGATGCCCTTGAGGAACCGTCCGGAGCTCGATCATGTGGCACGCCTCGCGCAGATTCAGCTTCATGAAATAAGGATATCTGAACGCAAAGTTGACGACATACTGTGCTTCCTCGGGCATCGAGCGCACGATTGCCTCCCATGCCGCCTTTGAAACGTACATGCAGTCCTTGAATTCCTTGTCGAGGTCAGCGTTTGCAAGTTCCTGAGGAAGGTCGTAGCCGTGTCTTGCCGACAGGAGCTGCCTCTCCATCGTCAGTATCCGATGCCTGTGCAGGTCGCGGAACATCCCAAAGTTTGTGAAGAGCTCAAAAGTATAATCGACCATTTCAAATGCCCTTCCGGGCCTGTGTCGACGATTCGTACGATGTTCGGTATACGACTTGATTATGCCAGCTCTTTCAGCAGGCGCCATCGACCTGACGTAGCTTGAAATTTTTTGAAGTGACAAGCCCTGCGCATGTTCGTACAATATTGCGGAAGCTACCTTTGACTCTGCGTGCACGTTATCCTCAAACTCTACTAATTCCACGTGTTTTGGGTTTTCTTCTGCAGACATGGTCGACAGGTGGTGCTGGGCAAGATTTCTGGCAGCAATGCCTGTCTTTGAAACGTAATCCTGCAGCGCCTGTCCATAATTGTCATTTGCACGCCTGACAAATGAAGGGATGATAGAATTGAGCTCCGCGAATAGCTGGCTGGCGATACCTCTTATCTCTTTGAGCGGCGAGCCGTACATGAGCGTAAGCAGGTATTCAAACGCCCTGCCGTTTCCTGTAATGCCGACATTGGTGATGGTGGAAGCAGGCAAGAGCCCACGCAGGAGGTCTAGCGCCTTTGCCTTGATGGTTATGTTGTAGACCTTTCTTGCTGCCTCGATGTCCTTTTCAGACCTCAGCGCACCAAATTCTACGTCTCGCTTTGATTCAGAGTCAAAAAAGCTGAATCGATCGATGGGCTCATTCTCTCTCAGGAAGTCTTGAAGCGGATGGATGCTTTTGCTGTATACCTCAAAAGAGTGGTCACACGCCGCGAGGTACATGTCTGCGTGGCGGGACGCCATGATATTCTCTTCTCTGCAATACTTGTAGTAACCGTCTGCTGTTTTCTGGTCGAATGCAACATAGCGCGACGACTTCTCAAGGTATGAAAGCCCGATCCGCCTATCCTCGATCTTCTGAGCAGCGATGTTGGATATCCCCTCCACGGCAACTTGGGCTTCTCCGAGCTCGGCCACTGAATCGTCTCCATACTCGAGCAGGACGCGTCTGTAGAATTCCTCGCCCCTGTTCGGGTTATTCGCAAACTCGTCCAGGAATACCCTTCGCATGGTCTTGTCAGTGCGCGAGTACCTGGACATCAGCGCACCCCTGTCGACCTGCTTGGGAGTGATAATCGCAAAGACTGCCTTGTCGGAATTCGAAAAGTGTGCTCTCAGAACAGCCTTTTCCTCTTCGGTGAACCTTTCAAGGAACGCAGTGCTGTCAAATTGCACAAAGTACAAGCCGGGAGTACGGCTAATAAAAAGATCGCCTGGAGGCAGCGGCAGGCAGATGGCAAAATGCTCTTACAAAATAATGCAACTATTTTGACACAGTTATCATTATACCATCTTGCTCAACGATTCGCATGAGCGAAGAAAAGCTCGCATTCGTAGGCAAACAAGTCAAAGACATCTATGGAACTTATGTTGGAAGAGTAGTGGGCATCATTACCGAGATCGACGGCGAGATCGAGACTGTTGGAGTTGACTGCGGCTCCGGCGGGCTGAAACAGCTGCCGTACGAGCAGTTGGTGATGCAGGGCGATTATGTTTTCTTTATTCCTCGGTGGAGGCTTGATGCACAGAAGCTGCTGAGGCAAAAATCACTTACGCTAAAGCGGGTAAAGGCGCTGCAGGACATTGTGGCAGAGAACGACTCTATGAAGGACGATGCGGAACTCGTCTACATGAAGTA
>CAZNOV010000159.1:0-2973 GCA_964574725.1 uncultured Nitrososphaera sp.
GCCCAGAATACAGTAGAAAATGCTCTTGGAAGCTACTGGAAGCTCAGGGCAATCGACTCTCTTGAAATGTCTAACGAACTTCCAAAGGAAGAGCAGCAAAAGCTCATCGACGCGCTCTTGGACAATCAAGAGCTAAAGGGCATCCTTGTAAAAGGTTCGTAGCCACTTTTTTGTGTAGTCCTAACGATTAATCCCTGTCGTGATCGCTAACAAAAGTGTTATTCTTGCCATTGCGGCGTCACGGGAACCGCAAGTTCATCGGCAATCATTCTACCAATGGCAGAAATTCCACTGGATTCTCCGAACGCGAGGATCAGGGATAACGAATCACGATGGCAAAGGTTCCAAAGGCATCAGCCTCGAAATCATTCGTGGATCCTCCTGAATCTGTGTCGATCAATCCCTCGAGGAAAGTGTGCATCACATAAGTTTTTGTCTGAACCACCGTCGGAGCCGTTACGTTAAAGTAGAAAACCGCGGCCTCCTTCCCTGCAACGTCACCCACGTTACTCTTTATCTTGGCTCTGATCTGGGTCGTACCGTCTGAATAGAATGTCTTGTTTACTGGAGTTTCGAATCCTGGAATATAGCTGGGAATGATTATGTCCGTAAAATTCTTTGGAACGTTGATGATCAAGACGGCGCCAGATAGCATCTTGGAAGCAGCGTTGTTGGTGGTTTCAAAATCGCCCACCGCAACGTAGATGGTGTTATTCTTCGATGCACTCTGCATTGTGATGTTCCCTAGAATGTGATTGGTTGGGCTGTCCGCATATGCGGTTACGTTATTTTTTGTGTCTGTCAAGTAGATGTTCATTATGGATGCGATCCCGTTAAACATGTTGGTTGCATAGCCCTGTTTTGCGAACTGGCCCAAACTTGTAAATGCAGTGACGCTTATCAGCAACGCAGGTTCGTTGTCATTGATACTTCCTGGAGACGCCTTTGCTAGGAATGTATAAGCCTCATATGGTTTTATGTAAATGGGGCTCGCCGGATTTCTCCACCTCATTGTCCCGCCGTGTGGGCACGTCCAGCCGGAAGTAGGCGTAATACCAACAATGTTACAACCTTTTTCAAGCGGTTTATGACTCGCGTCGGTCTCGGACGAGAACACGTTGATCGTAATCTGTGTAATTTTCATCGTTATGTCGACCGGGTTTGCAACGACAATACCCCAATAGCCTTTGTCGACCGAACCTCCGCCGGTCTCGCCAAAGGGACCCGGAGCCACTATGAATACTTCTGGTTTTGCCAGCAGGTTGTTTCCTACCACAACTTCTTCAATGGAGATCTGCGACGGCTTGAGGATTTGTAAGAGGCCGCGTTCGATGACAAAGTTCCCCGGCTTTGCACCCACCAATGACGCATTAAAGGTGGCAATCGTTGCGTCAGGTGACTTGATGCCATATACCCACTTGAATAACATCGTAGTTCCCCTAGGGATATACGCGGCTTCTGGTTCAATGCCGTAGTCAAAAAATTCGCAGCCCTCGATGTATGGAGGGCCGCAGCTGAGATCCTTCCCGAGTGTCGGCTGAACAGGGAACGCTAGGTCGGAATCGGTAAGATTGTTCGTAACCGCGAAAAGAAGCGTAACATTGTTTTCGGGAACTATCGTAGGAGGAATGACATAGAGCGTCATCGGAAGCGCCACAGCGGAAAGAGATGTTATTGTAGTTGTCGCCGCAGTACCTGACTGGGAAATTACCTTGACTGAATAAGTGGTATCGTTCCTGATGACTATTGCCGGGTTGGATTGACCAATTCCCGATGCCACCTCCCTTCCGTCCACCGCAAGATCGAGGTCATATTTGTACTGCTGGTTTGACGTTTCGTTTACGACGTATATTGTTTTCAGGTAGGACGCAGCACCCCCGGGGTTGGAGATTGTAAGATTCAGCTTGCCATTACTCATTTTTACGCTTGAAATTTCAATGTCCTCATTGAGCCTGTTGAGACTTGTATTCGTCTTTTCAATGACCGTTTCCGTCACCCTGTCCTGCTGCCGCATGGTCCACAGGGTGACATTCAGGGCGCTAGTCATCACGATTATCATGAATACGGCTCCCACTACGGTGCTGAGAGCCCTTCTTTCTTTTCTGCGTCTATATCTTGTCGCCATTGAATTCACTCTATGATTTCCAGATCTGTTTTACCTCTGAACCGCGGTAGGTCTTTACCCAGATCGACTGCAGGCTGTTCGGCTCCCAGTTAAACGACGTCCGTATCGTTTCCGCGTTGTTAATTTCGATTATCTCGCCGGTGTTCCAGACGCGCGTGTTGTTGACGAATATTTCTGAAACTCTTATCGCGACGTTTCCGGTATTCCGTACAGTCACGTTAGCGTAATCTGTAGGACCTTGCGTGTAGAACCAGACGTCCTCGACCACCCAATTTTCCCTGACCTGGTTTATCTTGCTGTCAGTTGAATTCGCGATGTCCCTCTGCGCGATTCCAAAACTGGAATTAGACCAGGCGACGAGAAAAGAGCCCATAACTGCCACCGCCGAAACCAGCATGACAGTGGTGACGACGGAACTGAGTCCTCTACGACTGTGAACCTTAGGTATCCGCAGTCTCAACGGCAATAGTGCAATGAGGCGAGCGTATATCGGTTAGTATGTCAAGCGCGGCTACACCGCCATCTCGATTCATATAAAAGGCGAGCTGAGAGACTGCTCACTTTGTCGAAATTCTAACGAAAACCTTGCCGTCGGTATCTATGCCGATGTGGTGGATAACCACTCTGTCCTTGAACACTGTGCTGATCTTTTCAAGCAGCGCCCATGAGAGCCTGCTGCTATCCTCCGCTTTTATCTTGTATCGGCCTTCAATGTCTTCCTCGAGGCTGCAGCCAGCTTCAAGGCCCATGAGGTACCCCTCCAGCATGTTGATGGCCTCCGGCCTGGTCTGGCGAACCTGGTGTCCTCGCGCTTCGGCAGGTCGCTCAACCTGACGGATCGGTTCTGT
>CAZNOV010000160.1:0-2973 GCA_964574725.1 uncultured Nitrososphaera sp.
GGCAGCAACGAAGGTAGCGGAGAAGACCCGGCACAACGGTTGACAAATCTTGCCGATGACCTAGAGAAGAGGGCGAATGACCTGCTTGAAAAAAGCGATAACGTCGCAGCGGACCTCCTGATACAGAAAGCGCTAACGCTCATTTCAGGCGCACGACAAAGCATCGAGGAAGGAAATTACGAGGCTGCAGAAGCAACCCTGTCCGAGGCGAAGCTTGCACTTGACGAAGCGGAGGAGCTGATTTGATGATGAGGACAGAACTAAGCGCCGAAACGCTGCCTCCGGTGAATATGAAAGAAGTGATCGAGAACCTTGTTGGATTCCAAGATAATCAGGATTCATTACGCGAGGCAATATGCGATACCTTGCTTTCCTTAGGATGGCCGGTAACGAAGACAATAATTTGGCACATGAATGCTAAAGGGCTTTTCCTTGCCTCGAAAGAAGAGTTGGATGTGGAGCAGTTCTATAAACACCTCGTCCAAATTATTGGAGAAACAGCAGACATCATACTGAACCAAATATATGAAAATATCAGACGAAGTGGTGCTCAGAACGCTTGACACACAAGATAGTACGGACGGCACTTGAAAATACAGACAGGTGTTTGTTGATAAAGTCCATTCAAGACACTTTGGAGGGTTTGGGAAGTCCATTAATGGAAGCGACCTTGGCACATTTGTTCGAATCAGGGATATCATTTGATTCGAGCGATTTCGACATTGACACTTTTGAAGCAGGACTTAGAGAGATTTTTGGGGCTGGAACTGATGCACTAATGGATAATATCTTGTCATATTATGCCACGAGAGCGATGCTGGGAGGAGACATGACAACTGACAGGGAGCTACTGGAAAAGCTTCCTCCGGTGGAAAAGATTCTGAAATTCCTGGAAGAGGAACGAGTGGCTTGACAGTCTTTTGCCTCCCGGCAGTTATTGTTAAGCGAAGCCAATTCTAACTGTTCATGAACTTGATTCTTGTCACGAAAGCAGCTGCGCCCATGATCCCCGCGACGACTCCGATCAAAGCTGCAGGGAACTCTGGTACGACGTTTGTCCCGGCGATCGTTACATCATGCACACCTGACGGGTATGAGATACTGATCGTCGATTCTCCCGACGCCGGGCTGCTTACGTTAAAGTCATCTGTGACCTGCCCATCGATGGTCACGGTATACGGTCCTTCGAGTATTCTTCCAATTGAAACATCAGTCCTGGCATCACTTCCCGCCTCGCCACTAACCTTGAACGACAGCCTCTTATTTTCTTGATCCAGAGTAAACTCGCTTACCGTCGATGAGCTGTTCACATCAACTTCAATTGTTTCGCCTCCCACGGTCACAGATTGGACCAGCGATTTCATTTCCTGCACCGGCTCTTTAACCTCCGGGAGCACGTATTCTACCAACTTCAATTCCGCGTCCTGAATGAGCCCGACCCCAAGCGCATGGTACTTGTATTCCTTCGCTCCTGATTCCAATGGATTGGTCTCCTCGACCTTCAACACATTCTCAAAGCGTTCTGCTGGCGTATCTATCACTTCATTCAGACTGATGATTTCAGCTCTATCTTCTGCCACTCCGGGCGCGACCTCCTGATAATACTTCATCCCCACCACGGGCTTTGCAGGAATGATCAACCCCGGCTTTGCGCCGTCTTCGCCGGCAAGCCATGCTCCTTCATGGGCCACTATCTTGCCGCCTTCGTAGATGTCCACCTGTTCTCCAAAGTAGAATATGTCCTTGGTCTGCATGCACATCGCGAAATAATTCTTTGAAATCTCGATCAACTCGCCGTTTTCGCTTTCCCTCTCTTCCACGACCCGGGTTTCAATGCCATCCACGCCCCTGGTCTTGTCGGTTACTGTCAGGACTAGTTGGATGAACTCCCCATCCTCAGTTCCTTCCAGTGTAAGGGTGTACCCCGGTTCCAGGTAGAAGTAGTCGTTCGAGCCGCTGGAAGAAAGCTCGCAGTCTTCCAAATTGAATGAATCCTGGAATCCGTCACTGCCGTAAGCTAAGCTAGGAATAGCTGCCAAAAGAACGAATGACAGAGCTAGTGACAAGAGCGCTCCTGATCCCAAAGATGCCGCGGACACCCTGATTGAGCCTATTGTTGCATTCATGCCTTGTACATCGCAGAGATTTGCTAATAACAAATGTGATACAAGCGACTAACGCAAGAAATCACAGCCATCTCCGGAATGCTGTGATCACTTAGATACTTGTACTACTACGTCTCACTTTCGGGAGCGGCTCGTTTATGAAACTCCCCTTGGCGAGTATGCCTTTTATATCAAATGCTCGGCAGCATCTATGACTGCGACGATTGGGCATGAAATCAGTCGTTTACTCAGGTTAGACAACAAAGCCAGTGAGTTAATACTTGACAACATCAAGAAAGCAATTCAAAACAATAGACGAATACATAGCTGCGTTTCCGAAACACGTTGAAGTTTTAGAAAAGATTAGGCGAGCAATTAGAGAATCTGCATCAGAAGCAGAGGAGGCTATTAGGTACGGCATTCCTGCATTCAAGCTCAACGGGAGAGATCTGGTATATTTCGCCGCATGGAAAAAACATGTTGGATTTTATCCGATACCCTCAGCCACCAAAGCGTTCAAAAAGGAATTGGATTCGTATAAGCATGGAAAGGGCTCTATCCGATTCCCGTTCGATAGGCCGATCCCATATGACCTGGTGAAAAAGATTGTTCGATTTAGAGTAAAGGAAGCGAAAAGGAGAAAATGAGGCCGAGCCGCCATAGCCTAGTGGGGGATGGTAATACAGTGTACCTGGATGGATATCGTGCATTTTACTCCTGACGTATTCCAGACAATAGGGAAAAATAGTAGGAAGATATAGCTGCCATCTAACTTGGCTTCTGCCGATGAACCAAAGGAGGGTGTAGTTGTCTTTCTCGATATCCTAGGCATGGAAAAAAAGGAAAAACACGTGGGCCATCATATTTC
>CAZNOV010000161.1:0-2944 GCA_964574725.1 uncultured Nitrososphaera sp.
GACCGTGGCCTGTCGGGCGATCTGCGCGGCCAGGATGTTATGCGGCATGCCAGAGCCGGAAAATATCGGGAGCTTCTGGCCCCTTACGAGCGTGAGCATGCCGTCGATTACGGAAACGCCTGTTTGAATAAACGAAGTCGGGTATTCCCTCCTTTCCGGGTTCATCGGCTCGCCGTTTACGTCAAGAAACTTGTCGGCAATCGGATCGGGCAGCCCGTCGTTTGGCCTACCAAGGCCGTCAAAAACCCTGCCCAGCAACTCCTGCGATGCCGGCATCTCCATCGTCTTGCCGATGAATTTCGCCTTCGTGCCGCTGATCGTCAGGCCCGTGGTGCCCTCAAAGACCTGAACCACTGCCTTTCCAAAGCCCACTTCAAGGACCTTGCCGAGCCTGTGCTCCCCGTCCGCGGTCTCGATTTCGACCAGCTCGTCGAAGGAGGCCTTTGTGATCCCGTCAATTACCATCAGCGGGCCCTTGATTTCTGCCACCTTTGTGTACTCTATGCCTGCAGTTGTTTCAGGCAACGACCTTTACCTCCTCGGCAGCCGCGCCAGGCCCGCCAGCTGCTCTTCCGAACTGGCTGTCGATCTGCCTGTCCAGGTCTTCAAGCTTTGGCAGCTGCTCTTCGGAGATTTCGAACTTTGCCTTCAGCAGCGCCGGGATTATCGGCATCGCCCTAATGTCTGCAAGCGACGTCCCGGCCCGCAGCGCCTTCTGCGCCTCCTTGTAGAACTTTACCATCAGCTTTACCAGCTTTACCTGCTTTTGCGGGCTGCAGTAGGTGTCGATCTTGTCAAACGAGTTCTGCTGCAAAATCCCTATCTTGATCATCCTTGCCACCTCGAGCACCAGCTTTTCTTCGTCCGGCAGGGCCTCGGGACCGAGCAGCCTGACGATCTCCTTCAGCGTGTCCTCCCTTTGAAGGATGTGGTAGGACTCTGCCCTCAGGTCGAACCATTCGCCAGTCACGTTCTCCTTCCACCATTTGCTGACGTCCTCAAGGTAGCCAGAGTACGAATTCATCCAGTTAATCGAGGGGTAGTGCCTGGAATACGCGAGCCTTGTGTCAAGTGCCCAGAAAGTCTTGATGAACCTGATCGTGTGCGTTGTTACCGGCTCGGTAAAGTCCGCGCCCGAAGGCGATACAGCTCCGACCAGCGTGACAGAGCCGTTCCTGTTCGGAGACCCGAGCGCTCTGACCCGGCCCGCCCGCTCGTAGAACTCTGCCAACCTAGAAGCAAGGTACGACGGGTAGCCTTCCTCTGCCGGCATCTCTTCGAGCCTTCCTGACATTTCGCGCAGAGCCTCCGCCCACCTGCTTGTTGAATCGGCGACCAGCACCACGTCAAAGCCCATGTCGCGGTAGTATTCTGCTATGGTGACTCCGGTGTAGATCGATGCCTCCCTTGCGGCAACAGGCATGTTGCTCGTGTTGGCGACAAGCGTCGTCCTCTCCATCAGCGGCCTGCCTGAGCGGGGGTCGATCAGGTGGGGAAATTCGACGAGCACTTCGGTCATTTCGTTTCCGCGCTCGCCGCAGCCAATGTAAACGACAACTTTGGAATCGGCCCACTTTGCAATTTGGTGTAATGTTACCGTTTTTCCGGTCCCGAACCCTCCGGGGATCGCGCCGGTTCCGCCCTTTGCGATAGGAAAGTAAGTGTCGATGACGCGCTGGCCCGTAATAAGCGGGACCGTCGGATCATAGCGCTCAGCGTACGGCCTTGGCTTTCGCACCGGCCACCTGTGATACATCTTTAGCTGCCGCTTTTCGCTGCCCTTTTCAGAGGTTGCGATGACGTGCTCAATGTTATAGTCACCTTCACTTGCGATGTCCGTTAGCTTCCCTGCCGGATGAGTCGGCGGAGCAAGAATGCTGTGGGTCAAGAGCGGCGTTTCTTCAACAGTTCCCAGTATCGATCCGGGGCCGACTTCGTCGCCCTTCTTTACGCTGGGCTTGAACTTGTATTTCTTTTTCATGTCGACGGGGGTCGTGATTACGCCCCTGCTGATGTACGCGCCTGACTTTGCAGCGATCTCGTCAAGAGGCCTCTGGATGCCGTCGTATATTCTGCCAATGATTCCCGGGCCCAGCACCACGGAAAGCGGCTGGCCGGTACCGGTCACCGGCTCGCCCGGCCTTAATCCTGACGTGGACTCGTATACTTGGACGAACGCAATGTCGCCTGTTAATCTGATCACTTCGCCGATTAGCTTTGATTCGCCTACTTCGACCGTTTCGTACATTTTTGCCGCAGACATGCCGTCTGCCTTGACCGCAGGACCACTGATCCAGACAATCCTTCCCTTCGCTACCATGTTATGCCTCTCCTCTCAGCATCTGGGCAATGTTTTTCCTTATTAAAGGTTTGAGCTTTTCAATTCGAGAATCAATGGTGTTGTCATAGGTCATGGTGCCGTCTGCGGACTTTACCCTTATGCCGCCGATGACATCGATCTGCTGGCTTGACAGAGTAGCCTTTATCCTAGGATTTCTTTTCTGCTGATCGGCAATTATGTTTCCTATCAGCTCGGCGTCGTTTTCGTTGCATTCAACGATGACCTCGCTCGAGCCTACAGAAGAAACGCTGTCTTCAATCAGACCCGCCATCAGCGCCCTGTAGCTTTGCTTATCGCCGGATGCTACAAGCTTTTTCCTTGCCTGCTCAAACGCGCTGTTCACTGCATTTTCTATCATGACAAGTTCTTGGTTGCGAGTCGCGAGCCTGCTTGAACCCACAATCTGGCGCTTCAGGTTCTCGGCCTGCTTTTTCGCAGACTCGACTATCCTTGTGCGCTCTGCCTCAAGCTTGCCCCGGGAAGCTTCAAGGTTGTTAAGCGATTCCTGGTAGGCGGCATCCAACTGTGAGATCAGCTCGGCTTCTTTCTGCGACAAAACCTTGGTGATGGTGCGCTCTAGAGCAGAATTCGAGCTCATTAGGC
>CAZNOV010000162.1:0-2922 GCA_964574725.1 uncultured Nitrososphaera sp.
CAGCACATCGGCGCGAGCTTTTTTCCTGTCGAAACCATCAAGGAGATGACAGGCCCGCTTTACGGCAAGCTCGCAAAGTCCGAGACGCCTGTCCCTGGACTGCTGGTTATCGACACTCCCGGCCACGAAGTTTTTGCAAACCTCCGCACGCGCGGTGGATCGGCCGCGGATATCGCAATCGTTGTCGTGGATGTCAACAAGGGCTTTGAGCCGCAGACGATTGAAAGCGTCGACATTCTGAAAAAACGCAAGGTACCATTTGTCGTCGCGCTGAACAAGGTTGACATGGTAACCGGCTGGCGCGGCTCGTCAAAGTTCATTTCAGAAGAGGCAAAGAAACAGGAAGTCGGTGTGCAGAATGCTCTGGATGAAAAGATATACACTGTGGTCGGTACACTCTCCAGGCTCGGCTACCCTTCAGAGGCATTCTGGCGGGTGAAGGACTTTACGAAAGAAGTAGCGATCGTGCCGGTGAGCGCGAGGACAGGAGTCGGGATACCTGAACTGCTGGCGGTGCTTATCGGCTTGGCGCAGCAGTACCTGACGAAGAGGCTCGAGCGACATCTTACGGGACCAGCTAGAGGCATTGTCCTTGAGGTGAGCGAGGAGACCGGCCTAGGACCATCTGCCAACCTTATCCTGCTGGACGGAACGCTGAAGCATGGTGATACGATCGTGGTTGCAAAACGCGACGGTTCAATTTCAACGCGCGTCAAGGCTCTCCTGCTGCCAAAACCGCTCGATGAAATGCGCGACCCACGCGACAAGTTCAAGCCGGTCAGCGAGGTCATCGCTGCCGCAGGGCTAAAGATCACATCACCTGACCTTGAAGGCGTCCTCGCGGGCAGCCCGCTTTATGTATATGATCGGACAAAAGGAGAGGATGAGCTCCTAAGGCTCAGGTCGCTGGTGGATTCCGAGGTGAAAAACGCGATCGTGGACACAGACGCGCACGGGATCACGCTAAAGTGCGACACTATCGGATCGCTTGAGGCGATTATCGAGCTTTTGAAGAAGGCAAACGTCCCCGTCAGGATTGCCGACATTGGAAATATCACAAGGAGGGATGTCCTGGAGGCAGCAGCCGTGAAGGAAAATGATCGATATCTCGGGGTGGTGCTTGGTTTTAACGTCAGGGTCCTCGAAGACGCGGAGAAAGAATCCCAGGACCGCAACATCAAGATATTCAACGAGCGGATAATCTACAACCTTGTCCGAAGCTACACCGATTGGGTGACATACCAGCGCGAGCACGAAGAGTCGATACTTTTCAACGAACTGCCACCTATCTGCAAATTCCAGTTCATGAAGGGATTCGTTTTCCGGAGAAACGATCCTGCCGTATTTGGGGCAGAGATTCAGGCAGGCAAGCTGAAGCAGAAGGTGCAGGTTGTAAACGAAGAAGGCAGGAAGATCGGGATCATCCACCAGATCCAGGATAGCGGCAAGGCGATCGAAGAGGCGACCGCGGGAATGCAGATAGCGGTCTCGATCAATGGCCCTACCATCGGCCGGCAGATAAACGAGGGCGATATCTTTTACACGGATCTGACAGGAAGCCAGGCGAAGCAGCTGCTGGAGAGGTTCAGTCACAGGCTGAACGAGCAGGAAAAGCGCATACTTGACATGCTTGTTTCAATGAAAAGAAAGAACGACCCAACCTTTGGATACCTGTAGCGGCAGGATGCACTGATACTTTTGGAGCAGACCTTCCAGGCCCTTTTCGCCAACGGCCCCTACCGCCCTGTCCACTGCCTTGCCGTTCATGAACATGATGAATGTCGGGATGGCGTAAACGTCATAGCGCATTGCAACGCCCTGGTTGTCGTCGACGTTGAGCCTGCCGAAGGTCACCTTCGCACCGTACTTTTTTGCCAGCTTGTCAAAAATAGGAAGCATGAATTGACAAGGGCCGCACCATGTAGCCCAAAAGTCAACCAGTACGGGCCTGCTTCCCCCAACAGTCTCGTCAAAATTTTTCTCCGAAAGTTCCATCAAATTCGCGCTGTTGCTCGCCGCATGCATGCCAGCAGTTTTCCTGTCCTCACTCATCTAGTCTAAAAGCGTGCTGGATCCTATTTAAGATTTATTGGCCCCGAAGAATCATTTGAAGGAGGACGGCGTCTTTTCGTGATTGCAAGCCAGACAGCAGACGCTATGCCGCCGCCGGCAGCCAAACCCAGCAGCGTCGCCACCAAGATCTGCGACGTTACATTAGACACAATGATATCAGCTGTCGCAGTGTTTTCGTTTCCGGCATAGTCAGCCGCAATTAGCTTTGCGACGTACTTGCCGTCAGGCATTCCCGAAGTGTCGAGCTCGTATTCGCTCATCCCGGTAACATCTACCGTCCTTCTGCCCTCTATGACAAGCATCGCACTTTTCAGGTTGGCATCATCGGCTTCAAGCAAGATCCTAGTCACCCCCTTGACATCCGAATTGCTCTCGGCCAGCGAGAGCGACGCGCTGGGCGCTTTCCTGTCCACTATTACGTCGACATTTCTCGTGGCATTGTTGCCTGCCCCGTCAAACGCAAGGAGCGAAAATTCGTACGTGCCTTCCTCGAATGATGAAGCGTTGATGATAGTCGAAGCCGAAACGCCCGACTCGATAGTGGTAGAATCGGGTAGGGACACGGTTACCGGCCCCTTCGTTCCGCTCTTGTCCGTGATGTTCCATGATACCACCGCGTCATTTGAAACCACCAGCTTGTCAAGCACCAGCTGTGTGCTGTTCGCGGTCTTGGCCAAGATTTCCACGGAAGGAGGCGTCCTGTCCACTTCGAATGAGGAAACGAATGAAGCTGAGTGACCAACGAGGTCCGAGGAATCGATGCGAATCCTGTGCATTCCTTCGGATAGCCCAGCGCTTTCAAGAATTATTTCAAAAGTGCCAGTGTCCCCAGATGCGCCGTCGCGTGCC
>CAZNOV010000163.1:0-591 GCA_964574725.1 uncultured Nitrososphaera sp.
CATGGCACCTCCCAGATCAGTAGCAGTCAGTAGGACAAAAGAGCGCGTAGCCGCAAGGACGTCCTCTAAGGGGCCCATGTCCGCCCGTCGGCCCCACCACTAAAAGCCAGCATGCATGAGCGGGTCGCATCAGTCCGAGAATTGGACGTACCCCAAATATAACGCCCTGTCAGGATTGGAGGACGCCGGAGAGCTTACTCTCCCATAAGTGCAAGGGCTTGGCTAATGACACGCTCAGACAGGTACATGCCTGACTGACGCAACCTGTCCAAGACAGGTCGGGCTGCAGGAATCCTCCCGCGCTTCTTTGCTGTGAGGGCAAGCCCCAAAGTTCCCCGCACGGGAATCCCGAGTGTCGCCGCACAGCGCCGGGCGATCAGATCATCTATGATAGCCTCTGTGCCTGGGTGCGAATAGGCCCATACCAAGACTGCCGACTCTCCCGGGCCAAGATCCCAAGCTTGGATAAGTCCAGGAATCGTCGGATCTTCTATGAGAACGACCCATGCTGTATTTTGAATCGCTTGAGTTGTCAAATCGGTAGGACCTCGGCGTTGAATTTCCGCGGCGACGCTCGTGGGCACCACTATC
>CAZNOV010000163.1:601-2903 GCA_964574725.1 uncultured Nitrososphaera sp.
TTCACAACCGGAGGCTCAGCCACGATCCAACTCGCGTTTCAGGTCCTTGATATCGACTATAAAGGCATCCGATCCCTCGCGCGTAAGGGCAAGCAGAAAGTCTGTCCGATCTAACCCCGCAACCTGCGCCGCCTTCTCCTGCGAAATTGCGCCATGCTCGTACCAATGGATGGCTGCGGCCAGGCGCATCTCACGGACGAACTCCTCCGGCGATCGACGCAAGGCGAGAAGATTTCTTCTGGTAGGTCCAGATTGACCGTTGCCATAGGGTGCTCCGCGCGCTCCAAGATTGAATGCGTTCTTATCGTACATACGCGAATGCCATACACTTATTCAAATCGCAACGTTAGAGTCTGGCCGAACCCCTGCTTGGAAACTGCTGGTAGGTTCGTTCGATCATGGCCCTGTCAATGCACGATGCTTCCGTACTTATCTCATCCATACCCTGCATATTCCAAACGTGATAGGCAGTTGAAGATCATGATGTTGTATTTTTCATCTTTAACCATTTTGAGTCACTTACCGGTCGTAAAGCGCTAACACTTTTTCGAATCCAAAGGCTCGTGTCTGTGTCATGCGATCGATTACATCTAGGCATCTGGTTTGGAGCCCCTCATCTCTCGTTTGGCTGTACACTCGAACGATGAGGCGACATACCATATCGGCATCAGCTGCATGCCCGGTGCGGATATCCCCAGCTTCTCGGCCAAAGGTATTCAGAAATCGCTCACATGCCAGGCACGTGACATTTGGTAGCTTCGCGGTAGTCTGGTCCAACCCGTATATCAAATGGAAATAATGGCTCGCAAAGGCAGGGCTTTGCACAAATGCGTCGACCAGCTCCTCGTAAGCACCAAGTTCTTCTCCCTCAAACCCATGAAAGCATGTGCCTGCCTTCGAACGTACTTTCTCATAAGGGCTGTTGAACAGCCCGATGAGCGCCTCTTCACAGACCGAACGAAAGCTTGCGGTACGAAGATTCGCGGCACAGACTTCAGCAGCGCCTATCTGCTGAGCCTCTGTGCCCGCAATGCAGCGCTCAGCCAGCGGGCGCGCTTCTTCCACGAACAGCGATGCCAAACAGGCCTGACGGGCGCCAACAGTCGCCACCTCGGGGTCCAAGGATCCAATCATTCGTTCCACAAGAGATCGTAACTTTTCAAAATGCGTCTGCAGCGCATAGAACAGAAAGCGGTCAACATAGTGCGTTTTCAGCAACGCGTCTTCAGTGTCGCAGAGTTGCTTGAACAACCGAATAGCTAGCTCTCGATCGTGCTTGAGTACCGCAGTCAGTATGTCAGCAACACAGCATCTCACAGCAATAGAGGGATCTCGGACCATCCGTTCGATAGAGGGTAGAAGGTAGGTAACCCGATTGCTATCAGCGAAGATGAGTTTAGCCATTGCCTCTGCTGCGCTCCCCCGCACAGAGTTGATGGCCGCCGTGAGAATATCACGTCCGGTAGCTCTGGTGCGCCATAATTCTTGCTCTGGATCGGGATCTTCTGTCGCGTACCATGCGACAATATCCAATGCCTCTTCAGGCAACGGGTGCTCCGCCAACTTTGCGATAGGCCGGCAGATCCAGCGTCCACACGCTCGACTCGGCAGTTGATGGCAGCGCTTACACAGGTCGAGGACCAATTGCATATCACTCAGGCCCCCTTCGGTGATACCGCGCAGCGCGGCGTCGAAATAGGCTGGATGTGTATCATCAGGAAACCGACTGGCCAGCTTGGCAAATCGTGCAGGCTCCCTTTTTACCTGCCCCTCCAACAGCTGAGCCAACTCGTACGCGCCACCAACAAGTTCGCCATCACGTAAAGCGCACATCTGATCGTGCGAGTAGCGGGCGACAGCGCTCAGCCACTGATCATCTGTCATTTTCTCCGCCGCATTTTCAGGTACAGGAGATCCCACTCGTCGAACCTCAATGGATCTCGGAGGCTCTACCGACTGTTCCCCAAACTTTCGGCGCCACTCGTCCAATCTCCGCGCGGCTGCTGCCGAGCGGCGAGAAGGAACGATACCTTCAAGTAAAATCCACTGTGCATGCCCATAAGCACGGTGACCTTCGACGCTCCTCTCCCACTCGGGGTAGTAGTTCAGAATCGCTTCTTCCAGCTTTGTCAGCCATTCAGCCGAACAGTGGGGCGTGATAGCCTCAAGCAGTTGTCGTGTCGCCCAATACGAGTTATCACCATACCCCGTAC
This sequence comes from uncultured Nitrososphaera sp., assembly GCA_964574725.1. Classification (GTDB taxonomy): domain Archaea; phylum Thermoproteota; class Nitrososphaeria; order Nitrososphaerales; family Nitrososphaeraceae; genus Nitrososphaera. The sequence continues at coordinate 2,815 of CAZNOV010000163.1, forward strand.
GCAGACGGGCTGGTCGATTGCAGAGGTACTCCGCGGCTTCATCTGCAAATCTCACCCCATTGGCCGCATAGGCGCGGATGAGCAGGTAC
>CAZNOV010000164.1:0-2902 GCA_964574725.1 uncultured Nitrososphaera sp.
GACGGCCAGATTATTAGGCAACAGGCGCCGACAGGGCAAGAATCCGTGATCGCCACGACAGAGCTTTTGTCAATACTAGACAAAGTGATCGCCGGCTCGCTGGCGTTCAACGTGTTCTTTGGGCTCTTGGTCATGATCATCATGGTACCGCTTTCCAGGACCATGATGCGCACGAGTCAGGTAATTATATAAAACCATCCCGAACTCCCTTCCTGTAGTTGATGAAGCGGAGTCGCAGAGGTTTTCTGAAGAGCCAGAGGAGGGCCGGGGAGGTCGTAATGATCGCGGCCGGTATCGGCGTGACGGTGCTCGGCGCTGCCCTTGGAGTAGATTTCGTTGCGTACGGCGGGCTCTGCATAGCAGGTCTCGGCGTCGTTTCGATGTTGTGGAGATGACATTGTTCTGCCACATCGAAAGACGATGACCGTCGCGCTTGTAGCTTCAGGGATTATTGTCGCCGGCGTGGCCGCGTTGTTTCTCTCATCTTCTGCAACTAGTAATTCGAGTCTGTCAGAAGCTGGAGCAGGAACGCAGAATATAGACAAACGTGCACAAGACATCAGGACGATGCTGCTTTCTCCCACTACTGAAAATGCTCCGGCGCTGGGCAGCGACAGTGCAAAGGTCACTATTGTCGAATTCGGTGACTATCAGTGCACGTGGTGCCACCGCTGGCACGAGTCGACGAAAGAGACGCTGCTGGCGAATTACGTGGAAACGGGCAAGGCAAGGTTCCTGTTCAAGGACTTTCCGATAAACGACCTTTCAGACAGGGCGTCATCTTTGGCAGCAGAAGCTTCGTACTGCGCTGCAGACCAAGGCAAGTACTGGGAATACCATGATGAGCTCTACACAAATTGGAATGGGGAGAACACCGGCTGGGTTACAAAGGCCAGCCTGAATGCGTTCGCCGCCAACGTGGGGATTGAAGGAGACGCATTCTCCGAATGCCTTGACTCTGGCAGGCACAGTGAGCTGGTCAGGCAGAACTACAACCTCGCAGTTGCGGTGGGCCTTGGCGCGACACCGAGCTTCATTGTCCTCTACGAAGGGGAGACGCCAAAGCTGCTAAGGGGCGCACATCCTTACTCAACCTTTCAGCAGGTCATCGACGAGGCGTACGCGAGCTAGTAATGAAGCGAATACCTCTGGTCCGACAGGGAGAAGAGAATATCTTCGGCCTCTTTCAAGAGGGCGCCTACTTCTTTCTTTCTTTCCTCGTTTTGCCGACCCTGCAGCTCACGCGCGTGGCGCCCGGTCTCTAGTTCTTGGTTTCGTTCAGCTATCTTTTGTTCCAGTTCTCTTGACCTTGCGAAAGAGCCGCTGTCTTCACGGCTCAGCGATTCCAGCCTGGCCTGCAGTGATTGCGACTTTTTCTGCAGCTCAGGGAGGGAATGTAATATCACGTCGATGTAATTGAGCATCTTGTCCGAGTCTTTCAGCTGGATTTTGCCTGCCTGCACAGACTTGCGAACCTCTGCCAGAAGCAAAGAGTAGGGAGAAATATCGCTCTCGCGAAGCACCATCCACGGCTCCGTAGACATTGTGTTGAGCCGGGTCTCAGTTTCTCTGGAAAGGCCGTAGGAATATTTTGTGAAAGCCCTTGACACGTGGGTGAAGAGCTCCAGCACTTGGCTCTTCAATTGCTCTTGCTGATCCCGAGCCTCGGCAATTTTCTGTACAACCGCGCTCGCCCTATCATACTCTTGGGAATTCTTCAGAGCCTGGAGCTCCGCATCCATCTTTTCGAGGTCGCTTTCAGTTTCTACAATCTGTTTCTGCAAGTCCTGAAGATAACTCTCGGCTGCCCTTATGGACGACGCCTTCTGCGAAGCAGTGTTGAGAATGTTACCACACTTTATGGCCGGAGCCCGGTCCTGGTCAAAATCTGCTACGATCGATTTAGCTTCTTTGAGCAGCTTCCGGAGCTGGTCAAATTCAGCTCTCATCCTATTCGCATGCTTTTTCATAAAGTTGTTAAGCAGCTTGGTGTGCGCCCCCGTCACCTCGCCAAATCGATTCATCATCGTCTCGAATCTCTCATTGAATTTCTTGGCGTCATTGACAGAACGCGGCAATTCAAGCTCAACTGAGGATTCGCGCTTTAGCGACGATACTATCGTCTTCCTTGAATTTTCAATGACGGATTTGAATCTCCGCTCAAGGTCCTCCAGCTTGATTTTTTCGTGCTCCATTTCGTCCGCGACGTCTCGTACGGCCTTGAGCGACTGAGTTGCGGATTCCTTTACAGGCGAGAGACGCGCTGCAAGACTCTGCACGCTTGCCGATTCGATCTTTTCCAGCAGCTCCTGAGCCTCCCGTATGGAAAGCGGGCCCGCCTCCGGCGCTGATATCGCAGGCTGCTCGATCTGTGCACCTTCAGTTTTTTCCCTCTTCCTGAAAAGTCCGAATGGAGGCACTGTAATGTAGTCTAGGTTTGGGTGCATCCAAAAACGTTGCGATCGGTTCCAGAAATGCTTAATTCAAAGAGACGCACTATTCCAAGCGTGGCTGCAGGGTTTTCTGCTCGGCAGCAGGGTCGCGGGATGCTGCAGTCGTGGTTCATACGCAATCAGGCTGCGCTCTTTTCCACGAACATTGTGTTCCTGACGCTACTTTTCTTTTCGTATTTGGTGACGTCAACATTCAAGGTCCTTCCGACGGAGATGCTGACAGGTCTCCATGCCACGACAATAGCCCTTCTCTCCTTCATAGTTCTGTCCGTGATCTGGAAGGGGATGGTTCCAATCATAGTCTGCATCATTGGTGTCGTCCTGATACACAACTCGGTCATACTCCCGTACTATGCGTCCTTGGAGGAAGGGGAAGCCTACTTTGGAGCCAGAAAGGTCGTGTGGAACCTTTATGCTCCTGAAGCTGCGCAGTTTGCCTCGGCCATGCA
>CAZNOV010000165.1:0-2868 GCA_964574725.1 uncultured Nitrososphaera sp.
CAAAGGAATACAACACTAACTTTGTCAACGTGATGGAGGTGGACTCGATGCTCAGAACGGCTGAGGTAATATTAGTCGGTGCATTGGCCAGGAGGGAGTCAAGGGGTGCTCACTATAGAATGGATTACGCGTTCCGGGACGATGTCAATTTCTTGAAGCACACGCTTGCATATTTCACAGGCGACGGAGCACCCAAGATGACGTGGCATCCTGTGACATTTACTCACTACGCCCCAGTGGAGAGGAAGTACTAGGATGGAGATCTCTGATCGCGATAACAGGGAAGGATTGAAGGGATGGTTGAACCCTTCGCGGTACGGCTGGGAAAGATTTTCGTACTGGCTGCAGAGGCTGACTGGCGTGGGTCTCCTTGCGTATTTTATCGGGCACATTTTCGAAACGAGCTCCCTTACCCAGGGACCGGATGCGTGGGCTGCGATGCTTGAGCTGACGCAGACACCAATGGGCCATGTCATACTACTGCTCGTGATTGGGATGAGCACCTATCATTCCGCTAACGGTATCAGGCTGATCTTCACTCATGGGGGCAAGGGTCTCGGCAGGCCTGGCAGGCCTGAATACCCCTACGACGCGGTCTCCCTGAATTATCGCCAGAAATCTGGGATATGGGTCGCCATCATACTGGCAGCAGTTTCGATGCTGTACGGCGCGTCAGTGCTCTTTGGAGGCCAATAGCGTTGACCATGCTTCGTGAAAGCCAGATCATGAAAATTCACTACATGACAGGCATAGGCGCACTCTTTGTTGTTGCGGTGCACATAATGATGCGCCTGATAATGCCCTACAGCCTCACCCTTGAGTATGAAAACGTGATTGCAAACTACCAGAACATCCCGTACGCGATACTGCTAGAATCCATATTGGTGCTCATTGCGATACACGGCTTTAACGGCCTGCGAATCATTTTGTTGGAGCTGCGGCAGAGCAAGGCGTGGGAGGATGGCGTGACTATCCTCACGATAGCAGCCATGATGGCGATCGTGGCGTATGGCACCCGCACAATAATTGTTGCCAATGGCTTGGGTGTTGGGTAGATGATTGAAAAGATAGAAACTATCAACAAGAAGAGGGAAAAAGAATACGCAAGGAGCTCTGTTGTACTCAGAGTGTTCAGGAAAAACCGTTCCGCAGGAGATCCTGCCCATTATGATTCCATCGAAGTTCCGGTGCAGCGCTGGACAACTGTTCTGGATGCATTGCTGTATGCGAAAGCTTACAAGGACTCGAGCATCGGGATACGCTATTCATGCAGGATGGCTTCCTGCGGCTCCTGCGGGATGATGATAAACGGGATTCCCCGCCTCGCCTGCTACACAAAGGTTTCAGAGCTTGCCGGCAGCTCGATCACAGTCGAACCGCTGGCGAACTTTCCTCACATCAGAGACTTGGTCACAGACTTTTCACAGTTCTTTCAGCACCACAGGGGAATGCAGCCCTATACGCAGAATGAAGAGCCAGAAATCAAGGATGCGAACAAGCTATCAGAATTCATTCAAAGTCCGGAAGAGCTCGACAGGTTTCTGCAGTTTTCCTATTGCATAAAGTGCGGCTTGTGCTACTCGGCTTGTCCTACCGTGGCGACTGACACAAAGTTTCCTGGACCGCAGGCGCTGGCGCAGGCCTACCGTTACTTTGCGGATAGCAGGGACAGCGCGGGAAAGCAAAGGTTGAACATTGTTGACGATCGGCACGGAATCTGGCGGTGCCACTTTGCCGGATCGTGCAGCTCGGTTTGCCCGAAGGGCGTCGACCCTGCTCTGGGCATCCAGCTGCTGAGAGGGCATCTACTAGGTTTTTCAAAGAACGAAAAAAAGGTTGCAGAAAAGAAGGATCGGCTGAACAGGGATTAGGCGGCAGGCTTTTGAGGGTACTTGCTCTCGTTCACCTGCTTGTTTATTGCATCTGCCATGAAGTGATTGCTCACTGCTACCTTCACGTCGTCGATGCCTGACAGCTTGTAAATGTTGTCCCTTACGTCCTGAGCTATCTTGAAACCAAAAACCGCAGGGCAGAATGGGCTTGTAAGGTGCAGGTCTACCTTGACCTTGCCTGAATCGATATCGACCTTGTCGACTAGTTCCAGTTCCATTATCGACACGCCTATTTCGGGATCAACTATCTTGGTCAGCTCATCAAATATCTTGCGCCGGGTCTGCTGCAGTTGCTCCTCCTGACTCATGTATGAAGATTTGCTGGTACCTTATTTAACCATTGCAGATTTTTTAGAGGAACATGATACGCGCGTTGGCGTATTCTATAGAAACGAGCCTTGAAACAACCTGTCCGATCTGGCTCTTTTGGTCGTCTCTAACCGGCTCTATCAGGTCTTTGGTCACAATGTCCTGCTTTTGACCCGACAAGAATCCCAGTATCACCACGAATGGCTCGCTTCCGGTCTCGTGTGAACAGAGGTAGAGCAGCCTTTTTCCACCGTAGGAAAGGAAGATGCACCCTGACAGGTCTGAGGGGTATTCTATGAGACGAGGGCCGGGAGACGCTAACGCTGATTCCATAGTTTTTCATTGCCAGCAAATATAACAAGAGACAAGCTCGACACCATTAACAAATTGATGGAACGAAGCTAGCTGAAAAGTATCGTTTTAACGCGGATAGGATCCCACTTGGTAAGCATATCTAGATTCTTGAGCTTTTCCAAATCTGAAAATTCAAGTGGCTCTTGCTGAAGCCGTGAGATTACAGAACTTTCAACAATTCGTACTGAATATTAAAATAACCTCCCGACATTGCTCATGGCGTGTACAGGTCCAGGCCGAAGGACAATCTCGACGACGACGTCTTGAAGTTTCTCTCATCCACGAAACAAGACGAGGCTATACTCCCGTACGA
>CAZNOV010000166.1:0-2862 GCA_964574725.1 uncultured Nitrososphaera sp.
TCGGAGATGTGTATAAGAGACAGACCTAATATTGATCTTGGGGATGCTGCCTGATGTCGACCTGATCCTTGGATTCCTTGGCGTGCAGCATCGAACCATTACTCACAGCATTGTATTCTGGTCGATCTTGTCTGTGCCATTCTTTGTAAAGTATAGGACAATTTCAATTGTATATTTCGTTGCCCTTATTCAACACATATTGATAGGCGATCTGATCGTCGGCAAGACTAGTATTCTCTGGCCAATCGCGGATTTGAAAATAGGTCTGGGACTGACCATACTATCGCCCGTTAACCTGGTGCTGGAAGGAGCAGGGCTGGCAATATTCGCGGCGCTGGTGTTGGGGAAAGAAAAACCGCTGCTATTTGGTCCAAAGAAGGCCGGCATCTTGGCGGTTCTGGTCGCTGTTCCTCTTGCAGGATTCGTGGTTTTGATGTCCGGAGGAGGCCAGCTTGGCGCATTGTTTTTGGAACATAGCGAGGCAAAATATTTGGAAAGGAGTATCCCCTCTCTTCTCAACAGCGGCTACCTCCAGGCAGCGATAGCAATGCATCTTGCGTTATTGTCAATCCTGATGCTGCCCCTCATTCGAAATTCAAGGTTGATGACGCGATCGAGTCCCACGAGTAATAAAACGGGATACCACGGAATGACGTAGTTTTCTTGACGAGCGTATTCCGCCTGTCACTGCGGTCGGTGTCGGCGTGTAAGATGTCCGGTGCAGATGGGCCCTCATCCTAATTGTTACGCTTCATGAATCGAGACTGGGAAGTTACCTATAGTCGCAATGATATGCAGCAGGTATTACAGAACAGAGGGTCAAATGATCCATAGTTCTTTATCTCTACGTTCAATCTGCAATGTGTTAACTTGACGACAGTTCCACTCAAGGAGGATATCAGCCAGATGTTAGAGAAGGTGGTCGCTTTCCCTTCCCAGATCTCTCAAGCATCCAAGACAGCAAGAAATGATGCATTGTCTAGCAGTATTACCACGAAGATTTCCAATGTAGTCATCACGGGAATGGGAGCCTCCGGCCTTACAGGCGACTTTTTGCGGGTATTACTGAGAGACTCCCGAGTACCAGTCCATGTGCACAAGAGTAGTTCTCTTCCCTCATTTGTAGGTCGCAAAACTTTAGTGATTACGATTACTTATTCTGGCAAGACGCGAGAAACTCTTGAAGCACTGAACGAGTCGATCGCTTGCAAGGCAATGAACCTCGTAGTGACATCTTCTTATGAGCTGCAGATTCTGTGCAGCAAAAAAGCAATTCCGTTAATCTCTGTTCCGGAGAACGGATATCCGCGGGCCACACTAGGTTTTATGCTGATCTCGATACTCGGGGTTCTTCACAAACTGGGAATCGCGCGGTCGTTTGAAACTGACGTGGCAGAAACAATTGCAATTCTCGATGAAATCAGGAGGCAGTGCGGACCAGAAATCTTACACAAGGGAAATCCCGCACGCTTGCTCGCAACCTCTCTTGTCGGCAGATTCCCGGTGATATACGGGGAAACAGACTTTACCGAGGTTGCGGCGCTTCGTTGGAAGCAGCAGCTAAATGAAAATTCAAAGGTTCATTGCTACTACGACGTCTTCCCAGAGCTGCTCCACAACGAAATTCAGGCGTGGCACCACCCAGAAGATGCAGGCGTTAGAAACTATGCTCTGCTTATCTTGAGAGATTCGGTGCACGAGCGCGGCTCGGGCCTTGGATCCAAGATAGACGCGGCGAAACGACTTGCAGAATCCAAGGGGGCAATCGCATATGATCTCTGGTCTCGCGGCAAATCTGAGCTGGCCAGGCTCCTGTCGCTATGCTATCTGGGCGACTATGTCAGCGTGTACCTTGCACTATCAAGAGGCGTAGATCCCGGACCTGTCCACAACATAGAGAACATGAAAAAAGTGGGATTTTCGACTTCAAAAGAGGCACAAGATGTATAATGGCGATGAAGAGATGGTACGATGACTTGGTCGATAGAACCCAGGTAGTGGTAGTCGCCGGCGGCAAGGCCAAGAGGCTGGGGATGGATATCCCAAAGTGTCTTCTCGAAATCTCGGGAAAGAAGCTGATTGACATTTGCATTGAATCGCTTGTGAACGAAGGCTTTAGGGAATTTGTATTTCTTCTTGGACACAAGCATGAAATGGTGGTCGATCACATCGAAGGCAAGAAATACGGAATCAGTGTCACCTACAGCATCGACCCGGCGAACGCTACCGGGTGGGGCAAAGGAAAGGCGTTCAAGTACGCCCTTTTGAACAAAAAGATAGACGCTTCGAAACGGAGTCTTGTAGTTTTTCCAGACGACATTGTTACGGAGGAGAAAATCTTTTCGCGGCTTCTCATGTATCATGCTGACTCGATGCGCAGGCAGGCTACGTCTGCGACCATAGTCCTGGTTCCCGGGACGGAATATCCGTACGGCGTCGCCGAGGTCGACGCAGATGGAATTGTGATGAAGTTTACAGAAAAACCAATGGTCAAGGTCGCGACGTCGATAGGACTTTACGCATTCGAGCCTGAAGTCTACAATATTATCAGGGAGAAAATCGATCTGGACGATCTGCATCCAATCGAGTTTGAGTCGGTAGTGCTTCCTCACCTGGCAGCCGAACACAAACTGGCCAGCATGTCCATCGAAACAAAGAACTGGGTGCCAATCAACACTCTAAAGGAATACGAACGGGCCATAAAGGTACTGTCGGTAAAGAATTAGAGATCAATCGCCGGTCAAAATCGTGGCATCATAATTGATCTGATATTCTGTGGATCGTTCTTTTTGGGTCGTTCGTTGCTTGAGACAGGATCAGGAATCCGAGAAACCCGTACTGGAACAGTAACATTCCAACATG
>CAZNOV010000167.1:0-2861 GCA_964574725.1 uncultured Nitrososphaera sp.
TCAAGAATTTTCTTCTTTGCGCCGAAAACAGGATTCACCCTTGCGTCCAGATCGCTTCCTGCTGCGACGTCCTTGCCTATCGAGTCGGCCACGTGCGTGTGCGCGTTGATGAACCCAGGAATTATCAGAAATCCGTTTCCATCCAGAGCCTTGCCGCTGTGTCTGCCCGGACCCGCGCTCTTGATCTTGCCGCCCTCGATCACAAGATGGCCGCGCTCGACATAGTCTAGCTCTGTGCCCAAGAGCAGGCTTGTGTCATTGATGATCACGGGCATCGTATCTCGTATATCGGCTGAATCTTTCCTTTCTTTCGCAGGTCCCTGATGGTGTCAAGTGCTTTCGTCGCTGCTTCGGCCGCGATGCGGCCAGTCCTGCCTATTCCTATTCCGCAATTGAGCTTGATATTGATTCCGGCAGTAACATTTCTGATTACCTTGTCCGCTTGCTCTTTTGTCACGCCGTTTGATATGACCATAAAGTTGTCGCCGCCAAGGAAGAACGTGAGCGAGTCTAGCTTCAGGAACTCTTCCGCAAGCCTGCTGTAGGTTTTCATCACAAGCGCCGTCACCTCATAAGGTGAAAGCGAATCCCCAACCTTTGTCGAGCAGTCGACGTCAAGGTGCATCACTTCGGCAGAGTCGGCGCTGCTCGCCCTGCCAAATATTTTGTCCTTTCCGTCCAGCAGCTGATCCTTCCTCGCCCTGTAGGCATTGTTGTTGGCTTCAAGCGCTGTCCTGCCCGCGCCGATTGCCATCGACATCTTCAGCTCGGGATAATTCCTTGCTAGCTCGCGCTGGATTTCTTTGTGGCCGGAGCCGTCAAGGCCGTTTGTTATCGCAAAATATTCGTCAAACCTGTTGAAGTAGACGATGCAGTCTCTTTCGCTAAATAGGCGCTGCACGTCGTGGTATATCTTTGCCTGCAGCATCTGCAGCTGCGCCTCCCTGTCGCTCCCAAGGGTAAGCGTCCAGGGGCCGTAGCCTTCGATCCTAATTATCGTCAGCTGAATCATCTATTACCACTGTTCCCCCGCCGCTGGCTGCCTTTTGTAGCTTTCCAAGCCTGGCAACCATGTTCACCGCAGAGTTGACCGCCCTCACAGGCACGATGTCTGCCCGATCCTTTGCCTGCTCTTCCGTCATCCCCGGCCCGCTTATGCCCAGAGCGACGGGCTTGCCGTATTTCAGCGATAGATCCGCTATGAGCCTAGCAGCATTTTCCGCGATAATGTCATCGTGGCGCGTGTCGCCCTTTATCACCGCTCCAAGCGTAACTATGGCGTCAACATTCTTTTTCCTCAGCAATTTTTCAATTGCTAGCGGCATGTCGAATGCGCCGGGGACATAGAGCACATAGCTGACCTTGGCTCTTACCTTTGCCGCATGGTCCTTCGCCCTGTCGAGCATTCTGGAAGTGATTTCTTTGTTAAACTCGGAGACCACAATTGCAAGGCGGGCCTTCAATCGGTGACTAGGCCACCTTTGCGTGAGCTTTGAGCTCGCCTGCGTCAACAAGCGGGATTCCGAGCCTGCCTGCATATTGTCTGGCAGCATCGAGAGTAAGAGCCCTGTGAGTTGCAGAATCCATCATTTCGCACACCACGATCGCCGGCGTCAGATCAGCGAGCTTTGCAAGGTACACGCAAAGTTCGGTGTGGCCCATCCTGTCCTCCAGCAGCCGTTTTGAAGCGATCAGAATCGGCACGTGTCCTGGCGCCCTAAAGTTTCTGGAAAAATAGTCTATGCCATCTGAGTCAATAGTCCTGCAGACCCTGGACATCTGGGTTATCGTCAATGCCCTGTCGTGGTCTGTAATGCCAGTGTACGTGTCTCGGTGGTTGATGGATATTGAAAAGGAGGGCTTGTCGCCGTATGCTGCTTTGCCCTCTGTGATCCTTGAAAATACAGGATTTACCCTGCCAAAACTTGATATCATGTCGTGCATATAGGCCAGCCCGAGCTTTGACGCGACATCGCTTGATATTGCAAGGCACACCAGTCCGCCGGCATCAGTCCTCATTGACGCAATATGCTCCGGCTTCGTATGCTCTGCCGCGACTACCATGTCGACTTCATTTTCGCGGCCCTTGCCATCATGGACTAGCACGAATCTGCCTGCCCTGAGGGCTGCTACTGCTTCATTCAGCGACAACAGAAAAAGCTTGAAGTGATTGCTATTAATAGATTACTCAAGATCGGGTTGCTACCACGTTCTTGGTAGTGTTGAAACATCAGGTGTTGGATTCAGGTGTTGATTTTCGGTTGGTCAATTGCTTTCTATGTTTCCACCGATAATAGCCTACAAGTGTCAGCACTACTCCTGCCGCCGCTTCGATGATCGACAACCAAAAAGGAGCAAAAGTAAAAACCAAAGCCAGACTGGGGGAGTCAATAATAGGACTAACAAGTGAATAAATGCCAAGAAGGGTTTCTGTTGCCACGAATCCACCCAATACTATCAATGCTATGTCAATAGCGGCGCTTCTATTCATAAAGCAGCAACAGTGAAGTCTTATAAAACATTAATTGCCATTTGTCACAGCTCTTCGCAACAATTCCTTCCATCCTTTTACATTCGCTCCAGTCACTTGCGCGGGTGTCTTACCCTCTAATCCCATGTGCGGTTTGACGAAATTGTACTGTATCCTATTCCCTTCAGCTAACGGAGTGTTTGCTGTTTTCCAACCACGCTGCACTTTGACTCTTTCGCGTAGCGTTCCATTGAGCCTTTCAATCCTGTTATTGTTCTCGCGCTTTCTAATGCCACAGTTGTCAATCCTCTTTGCATTTGGAAATGTTTCGAAATCAGTGCTCAAGCGAATCTATAGGCAATCATGTTTTTGGCAGATTCTGTACTACGTA
>CAZNOV010000168.1:0-2814 GCA_964574725.1 uncultured Nitrososphaera sp.
TCCGCTCGTGCCTCGCTCCGGCTCTTTCCCGCGCCTGAAACCTGGCGTTAGGCTCCCAATGGAGCGGGAGAGGAAGTGTACGCTGACTGTAAAACGGACCGGCCCATTCGGTTGCAGAGAAACAGACATTGCAGCTTGGTAGACTACTATGCTACAGCGAAAGACTCCGGCTTCTTATCATGCCCTAGCCGAGCCGCGTGGATTCCAATGGTTAGGTCCTGAGGTCTCCAATATCCAGACCAAGACTGGCTGGCAATGTAGCAAAGGCCATCGGTGGGAAGCACCCTATAGCAACATCTGCCACCAGGGCTCAGGTTGCCCGACTTGTGGAGGACGCTTACCTAAGACCTCTGCCGATTACTATGCTTTGGCCCAAGAGCGTGGATTTTGCTGGTTGGGTCCCCTACCGTCCAATACTCGTGCCAAGACGTGGTGGCAGTGTGGAGAGGGCCATCAGTGGGAAGGTACGTATGACAGAATTCAGCAAGGGAGAGGTTGTCGCCAGTGTGCAGGACGCTTGCCCAAGACCTCTGCCGATTTCCACGCTTTGGCTGACAAACGCGGTTTACTGTGGCTCGGTCCTGAGGCGCCGAATGTTGGCACCAAGACGTGGTGGCAGTGTAGAGAGGGCCATCAGTGGGAAGCTCGATACAACGATATTCAACAAGGAACGGGGTGTCCAGTCTGTCAAAAGCGTGTACCCATTACTGCCGAGCAGTATCATGCTGCTGGTGCCACGATTGGTATCCATTGGACCGAAAAAAATGTACCAAAAAACACCGGAATTCTAACTTCCTGGGAATGCGATAGAGGACACCGGTGGAAGGCGAGCTATGGCAATGTATGCTATCAAGGCACGGGGTGTAAAAAATGTGCTGGCCTGGAAGCCAAGACGCCAGATGACTTCTACACACTTGCGGAGAACCTGGGCTATGAATGGCTCGGTCCCGAAGTGCCTAATGTTCGTACCAAAACGGAGTGGCGGTGTCGAGAGGGACATAGGTGGCGGGCGGACTACACGCATATTCAAGGCGGCAGAGGGTGTCCAGAGTGTGCGATACAGAGAAACGCTGATAGCAGGAGATTAAAAGAGGCTGATTATCACGCCCTTGCAGCAAGGCGTAACTTCCGCTGGGTTGGCAACAACGTCGCGCAGGACGCACGCTGCAAAACAGTGTGGATATGTGAGAATGGCCACTCGTTTTCTGCATCGTATAACAACGTTGATAAAGGCAGAGGGTGCCCTAACTGTATCGACATGGTAAACGGGGCAAGGGTCTCGAAACCTCAGCGGCGACTATGTGCAATGCTCGACGGAGAGCTGAATCTCCCGTGTGGGGGTTACTTAATAGATGTAGCGATATGCGTTGACAACGTCAATATTGCGGCAGAGTACGATAGTTGGTACTGGCATAGTGGCAGGGAAGGGTACGACGAGGAGCGAGATAGCGCGTTGATAGCAGCTAATTGGCGTATATTACGCATCAGGTCGAACGAACTCTTACCGACACAGCAACAGCTTGATAACGCGATTGGTCATTTGTTGGCAGGTGACTTACGAGTCGAAATTGTTCTGGATGATTGGGGAGATGAAGGAGTTCCAGTGTTCCAGGGACGTCGATAGCAAGTGACCGTAGACTTTTCAGACTTTAACAAAGCGAAAATCGGGGTCGAACTCGAATTAAGCCTGAAGTCTATTAGCCAAATCTGAGCCTAGCTACGGCGTGCAGGCGACGGCTGGCGTTAGGCGTCGATGGAAGGTACAACGATGAAAATTTTCCTCAGTTCAACTTATGTGGATCTCATCGAGTATCGCAGGGCAGCAGCAGAGGCTCTTGAACGACTCGGCCAGCAGGTTGAGCGCATGGAGATCTTTGGTGCACGTCCTGTGGAACCTTCCGATGCCTGCCTGTCCGAAATAGAGAATTGTGACCTCTTTGTAGGAATCTATGCTCATCGCTACGGACACATTCCAGATGGCTCTACTGTATCCATAACCGAGGCTGAGTTTCGTCACGCAAGAAAACACAACAAGCCGATCTTCTGTTTTGTGGTCGAAGGCCATCACCCTTGGCCACCCGAGATGATCGAAAGTGAGCCTGGAAGAACCAAGCTCATAGCATTGAAAGCAGAGATCTCCTCTAGTCTTGTGAGAGACACATTCACCACTCCAGAGGATCTCGCCTATAAGATTGCTACCTCGGTTGGCCGCTACTTAACTCAGTCCTCCTCCCTGCTCTTGCCACCTCCCCAGATGCAAATCGTCAGTCCTGGGAGCTACTTCGGACGATTTGATTCCAAGAGCGGTCGATTTGCCCTCCTCCTGAAAGTGAAATTCCGCAACGAGAGCGCGCAACCGGTCCTACTACAACACTTCCGAATCCAATACGCGGATTGCTGGCATACCCCTCGGCGTCAAACTGGCAATGTCACACTCCACACCGCAAGCCAGTCATTCGTGAAAGGACTCCGCTCAGAAGACAACGTCACCGAATCACTCCGCATACCAGAAATGTGTGAGATCAAACGCTATGCTTTCTTTCTTCTACCGGACCCGCAAGAGCCCTTTCTTAGCCCCGAAAAACTGCACCTCACCGCCGAAGCGACGTTCGTGCAACGGAGTCCGCGACAGATCACCTTCACGCTTACCGATCGAGGGGAAATTGAGCAAGAAGGCGGGACAGGTAACCAAAAGGACACATAGAAAACGATTTCACATCCACAGGAGTGAGGGCGATTCCTCAGGAAAAGGCTAAGCCTTCCAAGGAACTGCTCCCAGGGCGGGAGCGTAGGCAACCCGGAAACACTGTGCAG
>CAZNOV010000169.1:0-2800 GCA_964574725.1 uncultured Nitrososphaera sp.
ATACAGCTTCAAAACTGGCGATGGCTTGGTCACAGGCGCCACTGGCCTCCTGCGCGTATCCAACATCTAAGGTGACTAGAGCCAGCATCAGGGGCTGAGAAGTCTTGGCAAATCGTCGTTGCGCCTGCTTATAGGCAGTGAGTGCAGCCGTATACTCTTCTCCTTCGAAGTATAGGTGTCCCAGATGCCAATAGGCCAAAGTTGCTGCTGGCGTACTTCCATAGATACTTACCAGCTGTTGTAAGCGCTCTTGAGCTTGCGAGCGGTTGGTAGCAGGCACGGTCACATTGAGCAGTTTGGTCGCCTCATAGAGGGCAATTTCCGCCTGTTGCTCACGGCGCTTCTGCCAAGTCGACCAGCTAGTAAGCAGAGCTGCTACAATGAGTAGCCCGAAGACACCGTAGATCAGGTATCGTGCGTGTGCCTTCGTCCAATCAATAATCTGCACACTTAAGGAAATAAAGTGATCGGGTTGTTTGATGTCCTTGCGGGACAAACGCTGTTCAGCCACTACGCCTTCCCTTTCATGACGTCTCGGGATTCTTGTATAAGAGTCAATAGCCTTTGACGAGACTGGCGCCATGAGCTGTGGTCAGCAAAAGGCATACGGGCAGGCATCATCCTGCCCGTATTGAGGGACAACCTCTGGTGGGGGCTACGCTTCGTCGTGCTTTGCGCTTGCTACGACAGCTTGCGTCAGATGCTGTGGAACCACCTCGTAGCGTAAGAATTCTACGGAGTATGAACCTTCACCACCAGTGACTGACTGCAGAAAGGCACTGTACTGTTGAATCTCCGCCAGCGGGACCTCAGCCCTTACAACCTGGAAATCTCCCAGGCTTTCCATCCCGCTGACACGACCACGACGACTACTGATATCGCCCGTGACGTCTCCCATGTACTTCGCAGGAACGATAACCTCCATTTTAACAATGGGTTCTAGAAGAACGGGCGATGCTTTCAGGACTGCTTCTTTCACAGCCTCACGGCCAGCTATCTGGAACGCGATGTCCTTACTGTCTACGGGATGCTCTTTGCCGTCATAGAGCTCAACCTTTACATCAACCACAGGATAGCCGGCGATAATCCCCTCGGTCATTTTGTCTTGGACACCTCTGTCAACGCTCTGACGAAATGGCTGGCTGATGACACCACCAAAGATTTTATCAATGAACTCGTAACCAGCCCCGCGCTCATTTGGTTCGATGCGTATAGCACATTCGGCAAACTGCCCTGCCCCCCCCGTCTGCTTTTTATGACGATAGCGTACGTCAGCCTTGCTACTAATGGTCTCACGATACGCAATCTTAGGAAGCTTTGTAGTAACCTGAACCCCACGACGTTGTAAACGATTCAGCATCAAACCAATATGCTGCTCGCCAATGCCTGAGATAACCAACTCTTTCGTTTGCGCATTCATTTCAACTTGAAATGTTGGATCTGCCTCTGCAAGGCGACGCAGCCCTTCGGAGATCTTCGCTTCATCTCCGCGCGTCTTCGGTTCCACGGCTCGCGCCACCATGGGGATCGGATAATGTGGCATCACAAACGGCCGCTGGTCTTTCGTAGCCACCAATGTGTCATTGACGTGGAGTTCTTCAACCTTCGCAGTCGCAACGATCGCCCCTGCCTCTGCCTCGTTGATCTCTTTTTGCTCTTTCCCCTGAGGCCGAAACAACTTGGGTAATTTGACTGCTCTGCCAGAATGAGCCAGTACAACCGTGTCCCCGCCTTTCAAGATGCCCTCAAAAACTCGTATAAAACTCACTTTGCCCACAAATTCATCGGACATAATCTTAAAGACCTGTGCCACCAGAGGTCCTGCCAGGTCCACCACATGCTCCTCCACTCCTCCCTGATCATGCAGTAGCTGCTTCCTAGCGTACGCTGGTGAAGGTCCATAGGCAGCGATAATATCCAAGAGTTCAGCGACGCCTCTATCCTGCTCTGCGGCACAACAAAGAATAGGAATAACCGTCTTATCTACCAATACCGGTGTAAAGACTTGCTCGAGATCTGCAGGCGATATGGTTTCGCCCTCCAGATAGCGTTCAAGCAGCGCGTCATCACCGGAAATCAAAGACTCTATAAGCACACCACGGTGCGTTTCGACCGACTCCTGCATACTCTCGGACACTTCGCCAGGATAGAGCAAATTCACTACGCCTCGGAACTTACTCCCACTTCCCACTGGCAGCATCAAAGGGGTACATGCTGGACCAAAAGTCTCCTGCAAGGCGGACACGACCTCATCAAAGCGCGCGTTCTCAGCATCCATGCGGGTAATCACAAACATACACGCACAGCCCTGCTGCTTCACGAGTTCCCATGCTTTACGTGTTCCAACCTCGATCCCTGCAGCAGCATTTACAGTAATCAGGGCCAATTCGGCTACTGAGAGCGCACCATACACCTGTCCGATGAAGTCGGCCGAACCAGGGGTATCCAGAATGTTCACATCGCGCCCTTTCCACATCGTGTGGAGCAGCGCAGAGTAGAACGATTTCCTGCCTTCTTTCTCATCGAGATCAAAATCACTTGCCGTTGTTCCATCACTCACTTTCCCCAGTCGGCTCAGTTCTCCTCCCTTGAAGAGCATGGCCTCAGCCAACATGGTTTTCCCACTACTCGAGTGCCCCACGAACGCCACATTGCGGATTATCTCTCCTTTATTACTGGCCACCACGACCTCCTTACGTACCTTAAAAATATGTTCCCAAGATTACCTCTATCGCCCTCTGGAAAGACAGCGGAGTGCTCCCGGCAGGATTTGAACCTGCGACCTGCGGATTAGGAAATC
>CAZNOV010000170.1:0-2769 GCA_964574725.1 uncultured Nitrososphaera sp.
CTCCTGGCTGCTTCGACGCTGTCTGCCTCATTCCTTATCTTTATCCCGGCCAGCCTTTCAGCCTCCATCCTGTTGGGAGTTATCAGAGCGCAGATAGGAATCAGCTCTGAAACAAACGAATCGAACGCGTCATCGCGCAGGAGCTTTGCCCCAGTTCCCGCACTGAAAATGGGATCGAGGACAACCGGCGCCTTTGACCTTTTCAAGAGTCTGCAAACCATATCGATTGTCGTTCTGCTGTATACCATTCCTATCTTTATGGCGTCCGGCGGGATGTCATTTAGCACCGATACTATCTGATCCGCGATCATCGCGGGCGGAACTTCAACAATTCTAGATACTCTGCGCGTATTCTGAGCGGTAATGGCAGTAATTGCGGTGCATCCGTATACTCCTAGGGCAGAAAACGTCTTGATGTCTGCCTGTATACCAGCGCCGGCTCCAGAGTCGCTTCCCGCTATCGACAGTGCAACTTTCAAAGCATTCTTATAAAAAAAACAGGCTGGATAAGCGTATCGGATCACAGGACATAATTGCAAAGGCATACGCGCTTGCCGCAGCATGGACACCTCTGACTGCCAGACGCGAACTCGCAACGCCTGTTATGAGTTTCGCACAGGACAATTCTTCCTGATTCTGCTTCACTTGCTGTCGCCGTCGCCTGCACATCCTGTTCTTCAAATCTGCATGATTAATCTGAAGAGCAAGCTAAATTAGACATGCAAGCTAGCTTCCTTTGCATTATCTGAGAAACCGACCAGACATTCGCGTTTGCAACAGATATTAAAGCAAGTGCCAGTCTATGAACCTGACATTGCTCAAAACGCCTGAGTGGGGGATCAAGCCAGTTTCCGACAAGCACCGCCTGCTTGGTGGTTTGGACTATTTCATCCTCTGGTCCTCCCTTGGAGTCGGACTCTTGGTATTGTCCGCCGGCTCGTTTCTCGCTGCGGCCAGCTTCACCGATGCCGTCCTCGCGATCATCGTCGGATCGGCCGGCGGCTCTATGCTCCTGGCGCTCGCCGGCAGAATCGGAAGCAATCACGGGATACCCTCTATAGTTACGATGAGGCCCTCATTCGGCATTAGAGGTTCATACCTCCCTGCTTTGCTAAACGTAATGCAGCTCGTCGGTTGGACGACTTTTGAAATAATGATAATGGCAAGGGCCGCGGAAATGCTCTCTGGGAGCGTCGTGCCGTATTATTTGTGGGCGGCGCTCTTTGGCGCACTTGTCGCCCTGCTCGGGATCTTTGGACCACTAAACGTGGCAAAACAGTGGCTTGGCAAATTTGCGGTCTGGATTGCGTACGGAACCTCTGCAATTATCATCATAAACCTGATAGGTTCTGCCAATGTCGCGGAGCTGGTCTCATGGCAGGGGACAGGGATGTCATTCTTCTCCGCGCTAGATCTTGTAATTGCCATGCCTGTATCTTGGATGCCCTTGGTTGCAGACTACAATAGATTTGCAAAGAAAGGGAGAAGCGCGATGTGGGCAACCATGATTGGATTCACGATGACAAACATCCTGTTCTACTTCGGCGGCGTGCTGCTGGGAACGTCCGACGTCATTGGGATCGTAATTGCGATCCAGATGATGTTTCTCGGTTTCCTTATGCTCCTGCTAATAGTGGACGAGGCTGACAATGCTTTCGCTGACGTGTATTCTGCCGCAGTATCAATGCAGAACGTCTTCTCCAATTTGAGCCAGAAGCACCTGATTGTGGGTATTACAGGGCTGAGTACTGGACTCGCAATGATGGTCTCCATCCAGCAGTACGAAGTCTTTTTGCTCCTTATCGGAACGATCTTCGTACCGCTTTTCGGTGTTGTACTGACAGACTATTACATTGTAAAGAGGAGAAAGTACACTGAAGAAATGCTTTACGCTCAGGGGGGTTCAATCAGAATTGCCGGAATTATTGCGTGGGCGTGTGGAGCTTTGCTCGCATACGTTCTTTCGCCTCTATCTCCGCTCTACCTGCCACAGCTACCTGCGGTCGGCGCGACGATCCCAAGCCTAGCAGCAGCTTCGTTGATCTACCTGGCAATAAGTAGGATCCATTTTCGTACCAATGCAGCGACTGTGGAATCCGGAAGGTAAGTCCATGATAGCGTTGCAGCCGAGATAGAGCACATCAATTCCACTGCTTTCACCATGCCATTATCGAACCTTGACGACCACCATACTCGTTTTGGGAATTTGATTTATAAATAACAGCAATCGATTGACGAATGCTGAAATGAGGCTGCTGGAATATCAGGGCAAGGAAATATTTGCTGAGTATGGAATTTCGATCCCGAGGTCGTACCTTGCAAATTCGTTGAAGGACACGGAGGAAGGAGGCAGGAAACTGGGCTATCCACTTGTACTGAAATCGCAGCTGACCGTTGGTGGAAGAGGCAAGGCCGGCGCCATAGTCAAGTGCAAGAGCGAGGAGGAGTTGAAACGCAAGTTCACCGAACTACTGAGCAAAGAAGTTAAGGGAGAACTTCCCCGAGGCATCCTGCTCGAAGAGATGGTCGACATAAAGGCGGAACTCTACCTTTCGCTGTTCTTGAACAGGAGCAAACGGGGCTATTCATTGATAACCTCCGCACAAGGTGGGATCGACATAGAGAGTGCAGGCAGCAGGGTCATAGTAGATGTTCCAATTGACGGCATCACGGCGCAAGCAGCAGAAGATGTGGCTACAAAACTCGGGCTCTCCGGCAGGACCGTCGTTTCATTTGTCAACTTGGTCACGAAACTCTCGACGATCGTTC
>CAZNOV010000171.1:0-2758 GCA_964574725.1 uncultured Nitrososphaera sp.
GAACAGGATGCCCTGACGGCTGCTGGCTATGTGAAAGACCTTATGAAGTGAATGTCAATTCCCTTCTCCTACTTTCTATAGGAATCATGTCAGCCATTTCTGCGCAGACTTGTATGGCAGAACATCGTTATAAATCCGGACTGACTTCAGACAGTGCATGAAGGTCATAGACCTTACGCTGCGGATATCGCCCTCCTTGAGGGTATTTCCCGGTTCTCCCCAGCCCGCATTTGTCCCATGGACCAAATTCGCTACGCACACATACGAATCCGAGGCAATGTTCATGAGCACACATACCGGAACTCACATGGACGCGCCTTCACATTTCGCCCCCGGCATGCCCAGCATCGACAAGATACCTGCTGGCAGGTTTGTCAGCAGCGCACTGCTGATCAGCGTTCGCAGGAAGGCAGACCAGCTGGTTGAAAAGGACGACGTGGAAAGCGAAGAAATCAAGGAAGGTGATACGGTCGTGTTCGCAACAGGATGGGAAGAACGGGTTAGAAAGAGAAACTATATGACTGAAAACCCAGGGATCGCGGCTGATGCTGCGAGATATCTGGCGAGGAAGAGGGTCAATATCGTGGGCATTGACGGGCCCAGCGTCGATGCGGGGTCGGACAGCAAGTTTGCTGTGCATAACATACTGCTGCCTAGAAACATCCTCGCGGTTGAGAACCTCTGCAATCTTGGCAAGATCGCAAGGAAGCGCTTCATGCTCGTAGTATCGCCACTTAAGCTCCGGGGTGCTACCGGCTCGCCGGTCCGCGCGCTGGCGATCGTCTGACACCATGCTCCCGTCATTTTGAGGCGCAGCAAGCTGCGTGCATCTATGACAATGAACATGAACGACACAGGAAAACTGGACTCTAGTTTCCTGTTATTCCCTGCGCGACCAGTATAGAATAGCAGCCAAGACCACAGTCCTCGCATATCGGCTTGAGGCCTTTTCTGTCCGCGCTTCCGATGCAGCACGGCTGCTTCACCCTGCCCATGTGGTCAAGAGAGAGTATGGCCCAGGAAGGGCACTGCACTGGTGTTGTGCCAACGCCACCCCAGTTGCCTTTCATCAGCGAAATCTGATCTACAGTGTTGACAACGTAGCTGGGGTACTTTTTCTTCAGCTCGATAATCTTGTCTACAACCTTGTTGCGCTCCTCCCCAAACGGAAAGGTCAGCGGATCGCCCTTTGTGAACGGAGTGTGGAACTGGAATCCGATCTTGTTGATCGTCCCTCTCCACTCATCAGCGAGATCCTCGACCGAAGAATGATTGAGGGAGTTGATGGTCATCGTGATCCAAATGTCCTTGAAAGCCGGCTTGCCATTGCGCGGGGGCCCGGCGATGTAGTCCATGATATTTTCCTTTGTCTTCGCGTAGGAACCCTTGCCCCTGATGCTGTCGTGGACCTGCTCTGTTCCGTCCAGGGAGACCCAGTAAAAGTAGAGCCCGTCGTACCTCCTTAGAGGAAATGTACCGTTTGTAACGACGCAGATTCGATGGGGCATCATTTCGCAAAACACCTCAATGATATCCGGCCTGAGAGTTGGCTCGCCGCCTACCAGCGTGGTCACAAAGATGTGCTTCTTGTTGAAGGTGTTCCTGATGATACGCTTCCAGTCGTCGACAGACATGTCCTGCTCCTCCTTGCGGTTTAGCCACCAGTAACAATGGGTGCAGTGGAGGTTGCAAACGTTGTTCACGTCAACAGATCCGTACATTGGCTGTTTCACATGGAACAGCCTGTACGCTGCCATTTTCTTGAAAATGCTAATGTAATACGGCATCTCGCGCAACAGATCAGTTATGCCGCGCCCGTATACCAGATCAACCATCTTCTACAACAGCGTTCCCTTGGTAGATAAACATACGGGTGGAGAAATCTGCTATAGCATTAAATTAAGCCGAGTGGGTGCGTATGCCTTGTAGGGCCCGTAGCTCAGCCAGGTAGAGTACCGGACTTTTAACTATTGCAGAAAGAAATCCGGCTGTCTCGGGTTCGAATCCCGACGGGCCCGTTATTCACATCATGGTAGTGGTTGATTCTGCCCGCCACAACGGTTCAAATTCGCCTGACCCCACTACGATAAGGGGATAGTAATACGGTGCACCAAGATTGGTAACCATCACGCTCGTCGAATAAGTCGATTATGATAGGAACTTCGCTGAAGGCCGGAGCATTTCTTAACAGACGTGATGGTAACGAAGGATATGACCCAAGAATTTGAATATTCAAAAAAATGCGTGACGGTTAAATCGTACCAAAGACAGCCTGTATCCCGCGCTTGATCGTTTCCCGGAAGTGTTTCCTATGATAAGCGATCCACAATTGCCGTGGTACGACAACTCCGTTAATTGTACGCGGATCTTAAGCTCTATGTTCCAAACATTCGATAGCAGCCGCGAGCTTCTCTCTAATTGATTGCTTCACTCTGTTTACTTTGTCCTTTGGCGTCATCAAATTGCTGGTAAACTTGGGAAATTGGAAGAGTGATCACAAACGTTGCTCCCACTCCGTCTTTGTTATTGAATGCCGATGTTGCTCCGTGATGCGCCTGAACGATCGCACTCGAGATGAATAATCCCAGACCAGATCCCTTGTTATTCTTGACAGTGCCGTGACCCTTTGTCACAAATTTCTGGAAAAGGGTCGGCATAATATCATCGGAAATTCCCACGCCGGTATCGACAATTCTTATCTCTTGCTTGTTCTCCGCCGGAAAACTCTTACTTTCGATCCTGATGCTGCCTTTCTCGG
>CAZNOV010000172.1:0-2750 GCA_964574725.1 uncultured Nitrososphaera sp.
TTTGACGAGTGTTACGCTAGACGACGAGGTTATTATTAAGCATTTTGTCGACTCTCTCGCTGGGCTAAGGGCAATAGATATCCGGACTGGAGCGCGATTGCTTGACGTGGGAACAGGTGCCGGATTTCCAGGGATTCCCTTAAGAATTGTAAGACAAGATCTGAACGTCACGATGATCGAGCCAGTTCAAAAGAAAATCTCTTTTCTGCATTCTATTGTTGGCCTTCTGCGTCTTGAGAGGGTCACGATATTTTCTGGGACTCTCGAGCGATTTGCGATTGAAAACACCTCGGAGCAGGCATTTGATTACATCACGACTCGCGCACTGAAGTATGACTTCATGCTACAAAACACTGCGCGACTGTTGGCTCCAGAGGGGAATGAAATTTTGTACTTATCTCATCCAATCAATAGATTAGAACTTGGAACAGAGTGGTCAGTCGTAACGGAGCACATATTTGACCTCCCAAGAGGGTATGGTCGAAGAGTTGTTTGTGTTTTGTCTGCTGCCCAAGAAAAGCTATTTTGATGTTCCACGTGGAACTTTTGATCTAAAGGCCATAGGAGTGGCTGCCTAAATGGGAAGGATCATTGCTGTTACGAATCAAAAAGGCGGAGTTGGGAAAACCACAACAGCAGTCAATTTATCGTCAGCTCTCGCTCTCGAGGGACAGTCTGTTCTCCTGGTTGATATGGATCCACAAGGAAACGCCACAAGTGGTCTTGGTGTCGATCCTCACTCATTGAAGACTACTGTATACAACTGCTTGATAAAACAGGCTAACATAGAAGAATCCATTATGAAAACTGGAGTAACTGGGCTCTCCCTTTTACCAGCAAACACTGATCTCGCCGGAGCAGAGATTGAACTGGTCAATGTTGCGAGCAGGGAGAGCCATCTAAGAGATGTGCTCAAGGCGGCGGGAGAACAATATGACGTCATCTTTCTGGATTGTCCCCCTGCGCTCGGAATTCTCACCGTCAACGCCCTCGCTGCCGCCAGCTCAGTGCTCATTCCCGTTCAGTGTGAATACTATGCAATGGAAGGATTGACACGCCTCATTGGCAGCATTGATCGCGTTCGCCAATCCTTTAATCCCGATTTGACTCTTGAGGGCATCCTATTGACAATGTTTGACACACGCAATACCTTGGCTCGTCAGGTAGCGGAGCAAGTACGTTCTCACTTTCGCGAAAAGGTGTATCGGACAGTCATCCCACGAAATGTCACGCTCGCAGAGGCACCGAGTTATGGTCGCCCAGGAATTATGTACAACGTGGCATCAGCCGGCTCTCAAGCCTATGTTGCTCTAGCCAAGGAGTTTCTTCCTCATGGAGAAAAAAGCACTAGGTAAAGGACTCGACGCCCTCTTGCCAACAGCCAAGGCGAGCGAGCCACATGATTCTAGCGGTGTCCAGCATTTGCGGGTCGATGCCATCGTTCCGAATAGATATCAGCCACGACGCATCTTTGATTCCGGAGAGCTTGCTGAACTGACCGCCTCAATTAGGGAGTCCGGCGTCCTACAGCCAGTCATGGTTCGTCGCAAGGGTGACGGTATATATGAACTGATCTCTGGAGAACGGAGGTGGCTGGCCTCGAAGGAGGCAGGGCTGGAAAGAATTCAAGCAGTGATCAGGAATTGTAGCGACCAAGAATCATTGTTGTTCGCCTTGATAGAGAATCTGCAACGTGAAGACCTGAATCCCATGGAAACAGCGCGTGCCTATGCACGAATGATGAACGAATTCGGACTGACGCAGGACGTTATCGCACAGAAAGTTGGTTATGATCGGTCCTCTGTGGCAAACTCCGTTCGTCTGACGAATCTCCACCCGGAGGTGCAGGAATTGATCGAGCTCGGAACGCTTTCGGCCGGTCATGCGAAAGTCATACTCGGGCTCAAGACTCCGGAGAGTCAGGTGAGAGTGGCGAAGATGGTTGCTTCTCGTGGGCTTTCCGTGAGGGAAACAGAAAGAGTTGTCGAGTCATCATTGGTTGGAAGAAAGCCTCTGCGAAAGGCCATCGGGCGATCACAATGGATCGACCTCGAAGCCAGGCTACAGAAACGCCTTGGGACCAGAGTGACGATCCATCCTAGAGGACCAGGTGGGAAAATCGTGATCCACTATTTCTCCGCGCAGGAATTAGACGGCGTCGTTGAAACACTCCTTTCATAGCCCCGTCTAATCTCTTCCTGTTTCATGGAGTGACTGTTGGGAAACGGCTTAATTATTGCTTTTTTCTCATTCAACGCTGAATATCTTCGCTGAAGAGGCCGATACAGCCCGTAACGGAAACTAACCCTATACCAACCGATTCTGTCAAACATGAAGTGAAGGAGTCCTATATGTGGAAGCAGGACAAACAGGTAGGCAAACACTCGATGTCGGATCAACTTGACGTCGAAGACAATGGATCGAGCTCTCAATCCCCGAGGCCAGAAACAGGGGAAGAAGTCAGCGCCTTTGTTGGAAAGGGCGTCGACTTCAAGGGCACAATTACCTATCACGGGACGGTAAGGATCGACGGCTCACTTGAAGGTGAGATCCATACCGAAGGTATACTGTTGGTTGGAGAGGAAGCTGTGATCATGGCAAAAGTGACGGCAGGGACGATTGTGTGCAAAGGAAAGATTACAGGAGAAATTCACGCAAGGGACAAAATCAAACTCCGGTCCCCAGCCGTCGTCAGCGGCGGAGTGAAGACGCCGATGCTTTCGGTCGAGGACGGCGTCCTCTTGAACGGC
>CAZNOV010000173.1:0-2740 GCA_964574725.1 uncultured Nitrososphaera sp.
GTGTATGTAATGTGTGGATCTGGCATCAGAGTCGGAGCTTGGAACTATCTCAAATGGGGTCATATGCAAGCCATCTATAATGACAATAAGGAGGTAGTTGCCGCAAAAATGATAGTCTATGCAGGAGAACCCGAGCAGCATACGACCTTTGTAACTCCCGAAGCGTTCAATTCGCTATTAGAGTGGATGGACTTGCGAACCCAGCACGGAGAAAAGGTAGGACCGAACTCGTGGGTAATGCGAGATAGATTCAGAACGGCATCAACGAGCCACGGCACTCATTATGGGTTGGCATCTGCTCCAAATCAGTTGACAAGCTCTGGCATCAGAACCATGCTAAAACGTGCCTGGGTCGCAGCAGGATTAGGAAAGGAATCAAACGGCAATGATTTTCAATTCAAGTCCTCACACGGCTTCAGAAAGCGATTCAAGACAAAATGTGAACTAGCTGGGGTCAAACCCCTCAACGTGGAATACATGTTGGGCCACGACACAGGTGTTTCAGGATCGGCCTACTACAGGCCTACCGAACAAGAGCTCATTGCCGATTATTTGAAAGCTGTACCATCGCTGCAGGTTTCAGAAACCGCTCAAGTCAGACAGGAACTTGTTCAGACTGAGAAGAACTTTCAGACCCAGGTCCATGAGATGAAAGCCGTTGTGGAATCATTACAGAGTCAAGTGAGTTACCTATCCTCATCAATCCTTTCCGCAAAAGTGAAAGTTCTTCAAGGAGAGCGTCGAGATCAGTCCCGCAAGTAGGACACGCTACAATTTTTTTATTTCCACTTCGCTTCATGGAGGGCCAACAATCTCCCGAGGCAGCCTTAGCACCTTCAAATCGTTCCTATTGTCTGCTTCAAACCTATTGCAAGTTTCATCATCGAACGCAACATAGCACTTTCCGTAGCAGTCAGCGCAAACCAAGTCAAAAGTTGGTTCCTTCATACGATACAAGAATCCCCAAGTTCTGATGTACTTGGTTCGCTTCAACAGTTCGACTTCCTCATCCGAGAGTTCTACCCCCTTCGCTACGTACTTCATCATATAGCGCAATGTCCTCTTCGCATTCCTGACGAGTTCCATCCAAGAGTGGCGTTTACCCTGGTTCTCATCCAGCTCACTCTGTGAGAGCAGGCCCGCGTTTACAATTGCCGCTCCGTACCTTCTCTCAAAACTCTCTTTGTCCTTGTATCCACCGCAGACGAGTGCATGACTGTGCAACTTAAGATATTTCGTTTTGTGAAGGATCGTTGCTGGTCCGTCAATTCTTCTCTCTCCGGATTCTTCAGACAATACCGAGTACGCGGCCTTGAGCACGATTCTAACCGTATGTTCAATTACAAGTAGCCCTCCAGAAGGGTATTCTTCCGCCAATAATCTCTGTACTAGATTTCCGTAGCGTGTAATGTCAGCACGTAACGTATCAGCTCTTACCG
Organism: uncultured Nitrososphaera sp.; assembly: GCA_964574725.1. Taxonomy (GTDB): domain Archaea; phylum Thermoproteota; class Nitrososphaeria; order Nitrososphaerales; family Nitrososphaeraceae; genus Nitrososphaera. Next base: position 1,440 of record CAZNOV010000173.1, read on the forward strand.
GGATATCGACTTTGGTTAGAGTGACCCATGTCCACCTATGTCCTCCATTGGTCTTTTCAGCCATGATCCTTGGTAAGTATCTCTGTTCAAGTTTTCTTGCTCGCTTGAATTGACAGCGCTTGCAATTTCGCATTCCGCAGGAGGGGTTTATCCGCTTCCTTCGCTTACAATCGATACAGTATAACCAAAAAGGATACAGTTCAACTTCAACACCTTTCTTACTTATACGCGTCGTTTTTGCACATTTATCTGGAATTATCTCTTGTTGTAAAGAGTTAGTTCGCAGTGTCAAGTCAACCTCATTAATCTGGGTTCTGCTAAGCAAATCAGTTAAGCACTCGTTTGTTTGGAATATGACAATTCAAAGAAAGACAATTTGATACGTAGCTGGGTTCCCACTAAGAAAATCAGTTAAACACTCGTTTGTTAGTGATATGACAATTCAAAGACAATTTAATACACACTGCACTTTGAACATCGCTTAAGCGCGCCAGCCAAGTTCTATTACGAGCTCTTGACATTGCACGGTCCCGTTCGTCGTCGCGCCTTCGGCGCTCCTCCTATTCAGAATGGGTCCCTCTCAGCACCAAACCAATGACGCTTACTCACAGATGTAACTGTGCTATACACATCAATCCTTAACTCTTGATAACCCGGAATCTCTCTAGGATTGGTCCTAGAGGATTTCCTCTTTCCGCAAGAGGCAATACAGTATCAGAGCAGCCGCCCGATTCACTATGGCGATACGGTGTACACGCTTTTCATAACCAATAGAAGGGTTCTCGGTCACAAGAGGCAGGGAATGATTCTCAAGAAGGATAGAGTATTGTCTGTTGCCCTAGAAGAGATCACGAACCTTCGGTACCAAGAAAAAGATTTCTTGGGATTACTCTCGAAGAAAGGAATCCTCTCGATAGAGACAAGAACGCAAAAGTACGACTTTAGCGGGAAGATAGAAGATGTCAAAATAATTTGGAAAGAAATGCAAAAGCATCTTGGCTACAACGAACCGCTTGGTGCACAAACCGCATACACAAGACCAAGTGATTATAGTCCTACAATTTCAGAAGTCCAGAAAGACTTGCCAACGCCTACTGATGAGGCAGGAAAAATACTTAGAATGCGGTATGCCAAGGGTGAAATTACGAAGGAACAATACCAAGAACTAAAAAAGACCCTGGAAGAAGAGTAGAAATCTAACGCGCTCTGGACAAGCCCAGAAGATTATCGAAGCAATGACCATTCATTACAACCATTGCAGGGAACATTCGCAGCTTGGCAAGACACACGCAGAGCAAGCA
>CAZNOV010000174.1:0-2699 GCA_964574725.1 uncultured Nitrososphaera sp.
CGAACATCTTTCTAATGTTTTCCGGCTCTAGCAGCGATATTGGAGGGGGCGTCAGCCCTGCAGCAGGATAGACGTGATCCATATAGACGAACGTTATCGCATGGGGGTTCGCTTCTACTGCAGGTCCTCTTCCTATGAATCTCAGGAACTGATCGCGCCTGCGATAGCTCCGATCCAGCCAGGACTTGCGAGCCTCCTTGCTTGACCTTGCCTGAATGATCTTCCAAGGCCCTGGTGTGAGCGCGTCGACAAGTTCGCGGTTCTTTCCCAGGCATACTACCAGATCTGGCTGCAGCGACTGGGCAACCATTGACTTGTACCCGATTCCCCCATCACGAACATACCCGTCTGTATTGACTATCTGCAAACGTGACAGCGCGGACGATCTCTGGCACAGAGAATAAAGCCTGCGAGAGGTCAGATTCTCGAGACCCGAAGGCGAGATGCTGCCAATGAATTCAAACATGCTTGCCGACAGATCCCGGAGATCGGTTACCTGTCCTCGGATCAGCCCCGCGCCGATAGCAGAAGGCGGCGCCAGATCTCCCTGGCCGATGTCGCCGTCTATTACGCACGGCTCGATGCCGGCAGCAAGAGCACGGTTGGCAAGATAAGCGCACATGGTTGACTTGCCAGTGTCGGTATCGCCCACAACCATAGCCACGAGCGACCCCCGGGTTTGCAGGGTTGAAAGCATTGTTTTGGATGTTTCGCGCCACATCGAAACTCCTGCCGAGCGTGCATTTGACGTCCACATCCTGGCGCCGCGGCCAAGCGTCGCGTGCAGCCTGCAGCGGGGACCAAGCTCAAAGGGCAGTGCCTTTCCTGCTCTGACTGAAATGGTTCGTCCAGACACGTTGCTTCCAAGTACTTCGCACTTTCCACTGACCTTCACCGTTGCAGGACCTCTGACCATCCTAACCCTCCTTAACAAGCGGGCGATCGTGGTATATCCCGCGGCTTGACAGAATAGTGTTTCGAGTGTAAATTTGCTAGAAATATCGCTCTAAAGGTTTATTTCTCTAGGGAATGACTTTACGCTAAATTTGTCGGCTTCTGCCCACGACTCTGGGCGCCTACCGATTGAGCATCCACATCAGCATCAACTCGTACGCACCCTGAGCCTACTGGACATTGTGATGATCGGCATCGCCGGTATGATAGGGGGAGCGATATTTGTCCTCACCGGCCCGGCGATAGGACTGGCTGGCAGCGCCGTCATCATAGCGTTCATGATCAATGCCGCGATAACGGTGTTTACCGCTATGGCGTACGCCGAGCTGGGCTCTGCGATTCCTGAAGCTGGCGGCGGATACCTGTGGATTAGGGAAGGGCTGCCGCGGCCGAACGCATTTATCAGTGGCTGGATGGCGTGGTTCGCGCATATCATAGCAGGCAGCCTGTATGCGGTAGGATTTGGCTCATTCCTGGCCTACTTTCTTGAAATAACTCACGTAATCGGCGATGCGCCTCTTCTCGGTCTTATTCCATTCGACAAGCTGATAGCCGTCGTATCTGTGGCGATCTTTGCTTACGTCAATATCAAAGGAACGTCGGTAACGGGCAGGACCGGCACGATCGTGACTTTAGTGCAACTCGGTACTGTATTTGCGTTGATCGCCGCTGGATTTTGGACTATGTACAATAATCCAACCTGGACAGCCAATTTTGACGACTTTGTTCCAATGGGCCTGGTCGGAATCGTTGCCGCAATGGGACTCACCTTCATACAGTTCGAAGGATACGAAATCATAGTTCAGACAGGCGAGGAAGTCAAAAATCCAAAGAAAAACATTCCAAGAGCGATCTTCATTTCACTTGGACTTGTTGTCGCTCTGTACTGCATTGTTGCTTTTGTGTCAATCGGTTCCATATTCCCGGAGGGAATTGCGTCGTGGCAATTCATTGGCGACAACGGCGAACTTGGAATCTTGAAGGCGGCCGAGATGTTCCTTCCCTACGGTGGTCTAGTAGTACTTGGCGGGGGAATGGTATCGACCTTGGCTGCGCTCAATGCAACTACATTTTCCTCTGCCAGAGTAGCGTTTGCGATGGGCAGACACTACAACCTGCCGCATGTCCTGAGCTCAATTCATCGGACAAACAGGACGCCAAACATCGCCATTGCGATATCGGGCATTATCATGGCTATTGTGGCGTACGCGCTTCCTCTGACCGACATCGCGGTGGCCGCCGGAGTCATTTTTCTGCTCCTGTTCACTCAGGTCAATGTCGCCGCGATTACGATACGCAGAATTTACGGCGACAAGCTGAGCTATGGCTTCAAGACTCCGCTCTTTCCCATTATCCCTATCGCTGGAATCTTTCTGAATGTTGGGCTGGCCCTGTACCTTTTGGTCACGCAGCCGCTAAGCTGGGCCATCACCGTCCTCTGGATCGTGATTGGGTTTGCATTATATCGCATGTACACTTTCAAGCAGGAGATCAAGCACTACGCGCCGATGGTGACGACTGAAGGGGACCTCAAGAGGCAGGATTATCGCATCTTGATTCCATATACACCGGAAAACCCAGACAGGCTCCTAAAATATGCCATCAGGGTGGCCAAGGAAACCTCTGGAGAAGTGAACATTCTCCGCGTGATCACCGTGCCCCTCCAGACGCCGCTTTCCGCGGGATCCGCTTTTGCAGATTCTGCACGCAGGTCGTTCGAGCCGCTGGAAAAAATCCTGGACAAG
>CAZNOV010000175.1:0-2699 GCA_964574725.1 uncultured Nitrososphaera sp.
TCTCGCCATCGACTTCAACCGTTCCGCCCAACAGGTTCAATAGGATCAATGCCTTATTCGACTTCCAAACCGCCATGTCGATATCCACCTCCGCTTCCGCGCCGTCAATTAATTCTGGCGTCACGTCTGTCGAGTTGGTGGTTGTATCAGTGGAGTTAGTGGATGTGTCGGTTGAATTCGTGGTTGTGTCTGTGGAGTTGGTAGGTGTCTCTATCTCTGTCGAGTTGGTGGATGTATCCTCGGCCTCAACATCAGATTCCTCGTCATCATGCGCCTTTTGATACGCCATTCCGTTTGCCACCAAGGTGTAGTTCCAGTCTGGCTCGTAGTCACCGGTGCTTTCAGGGTGTGCATTCATACGCCTCTTGTGCTCCTCTCTAGCGTCCAGCCGCGAGACAATATCCCTTCTCTTTTCCTTGCGCTTCTCTTCGATCTCCTCGTCAGTGTATGTCTGATCGATTCTAAAGGAGTCAAATGACGCAAGTAAGGTGTCTCCTGCAGATAGCTCGCATCCGATGTAGGTGCCGTTAACAAGAGTGACTTCTGCCTTAAACATGCCTTCGCCATCTTCAACCAATAGCGCGCTTTCAAATGTCATGTTGATTTCCGGATCATCGCATGAGAGAGTCACGTCGTACGTGCCGTTGCTCATGTTCAGCCCGTTGACCTTGACTTTGATTTCTACGTCATCGCCTTCAACCTCTAGGTTGGATTCGCGCTCTCGCTCGTGCCCTGTTACCTTCGCATCATCTTCCTCTTCGTCATCTTCGTCGTCGCGAGCAGAGTTAGCTCCATGTCCGCGGTCCTTCGCTTCTTCCTCTTCATACGATCCCACGTTGACCGTGAATATAGGAAGTGCAACCGAGAGACCCTCGCCTATGCCAACTGCACAGTCATCATATGTAGTGCCATTGAGCAGCGAAAGTTCTGCCTCAAAATCGCCTTCTCCTCCGTAGACGGACAATGAGCCGCCAAGAGTGAGATCGATACCCGCGTTCTCGCAGCCAAACGTCACTGCGTAGTTACCATCTGCCAGGTCTTGGTCTTGTGTCTCTATTTTCAGATCAGCTTCTACAGAAGCTGTGTCGCTTTCATCTTCTATCTCGTCATCTATCTCTAGGTGAACCTTGCTGTTGGTTCCGAAAGTTGCTGAAGTGGATTGACCTTCGTCGTCTTCTCCCTCTTCAGCAAACGCGCTACTGGCAGCAAAATAATTCGCATTAGCGCCGCTGATTATGGAGAACAACAGGGTCAGTGCAGCAACTGCCGCAAGCAACTGCCTTATCTTTTCCATTTGGTGATAAGCCATCACTTTTCGATATAAGTCAGCTGGAAAAATCTTCTACGTGTCGCAAAGTTGACACTACTCTACTTATATCCGAATTCCTAAAGATCGGAACTGGTCCCGCCTATGGGACTTATGTAACCACTATTTGAGAAATGACGACGGAATCTGGTGGGCCGCCAACCAAGAAAGCGCGCGTTTCATATGTTCCCTGTTGCTGAGGAACCCAAGACATCTCCGCTTGGGTTTTCGTCTGGGGGTCGACGGCGCCTCCGATCGCGACCAAGGCGACAGTCACACCTGCAGGATTTCTCACTTCCATTACCGCCAAGAAAGGCTGCTGTATCGCCATGGTGTTGAGGATCTCTGTCGAGAGCATGACTGGCTGGCCTACGTCGACCTCGCTTACCGGCTCCGAGTCAGCCGAGCGTGCCGAGAAAGCTGAAAGAATCAGCTCCCCTTGAACATCACTTCCACCGAACTGTATCGTGAAGACGAACTCCTTTTCTTCTTCGGAAGATTCGAAATCTGCAGGGAACTCATCAGTATATCCGATTGTCAGGGTATCTCCCGGCTCTACCACAATCGAATTGCCCTGCGGCTCGCTTGCAGTCATGAAGGTAAGCAGAAACACCCCAGTATTCTTTCCCGTTTCGATAGCAGAGAACCGGCCACCGACTGAATCACTGCTAGAGAAGACCCGAATATCGCTCAGCGAATCTGCGATGTCAGGGTCGCGGTTGGCATCCGGGTCAGTAATGTTGACAGTCACTCTGTCACCGGGCTCGTAGGTGATCTGATCGGCCGCAATGTCGGGGTTCCAGCTCACCACCTCAAAGATATAGTTGACGATGTCTGACCTGCCGTCTGCTGTTGTTTCATCCGTGTATTCTACCATCAGCAGATCGCCAGGGCAAGCGCCTACGCTCGGCTCAGAGCCGCCCGTTGCCCCGAATTTAGGGTCTCCAAGGGAGTCGGTGCTGCATGACTGTTCGTCAGTTCTGAGCTGGATGCTGAACGAGAATATTCCCGTGCTGGGGCCCGTTTCCACAATCTCGGGGCTAGCTTCTCCCACCTCTGCCCTGCTCGTTCTAAAGCTTACGAAGTCGGGGTTTTCGTACCTGTCTACGCCCAGAGGGTTGGCGTTCAGGTCGCTGTCTATTATGACGATTCTTACTTCAGCGGACGGGCCTACGATATTTTGATCTGCTTCCGTCCGCTGTCCCGGAGAGTTGAAGAGCAGAATCAATATCGAAAATGAAGCTATTGATGCCTTTAGAGGACCACACGCGAGCATTGGCGGCATCTCATCTATGCGCTTGGTTCGTGAAAAACTTTCTGGCTGGGAAGGAGCCGCCACTTTCTAGTTTCCCTTATTCGACGTACGAGACCAAAACTTATTAGTAGAATTGCG
>CAZNOV010000176.1:0-2691 GCA_964574725.1 uncultured Nitrososphaera sp.
CCCGTTCCACAATCAAACACATCCTTTCCGTCGTTTCCGAATAGTTTATCGTTACCCGAGTCTCCGCGGAGTCGGTCATCCCCAGTCCCTCCGTGCAATTCATCATTCCCTTGGTATCCATAGAGTTTGTCGTTCCCCCCTTCTCCATACAGGGTGTCGTCATCCGCCGCGCCGCACAAAAAGTCGCCGCCCCCTCCACCCCGCATCACGTCTTCTCCAACAAGGCCGTACATCACGTTTAGCACATTATTGCCTGAGAACTGGTCGTCGCCGGTGGTACCGAAAATCACCGGCTGCATGTTGAAGCAGTTTACGCTGATGTTGTTAGTAAAAGATGTCAGTTTCCAAAAGTTGCCGTTACCGGTTGAGTCGTTGATCCCATAGATGTACATGATGTTGTCGGTGTCGTCCCAGGCGGCCGCAATCGCGTGCCGCATCGGAGGAAGCACCATATCTGCATCCTGCATGGTTGACCACCTGTCATTATCAAAATCATATATCCAGGTGTCCTTGCCGTACTGATTCGCACCATCTGACAGCCCGCTGAAAAATATCAGCCTATTGTTCTGGTCGTCATAAACCGTGTCCGCCCTCCGCGGTTTGGGGTAGTGCGTGTAGCTGGTTTGCCCTGACTGTATCTTGGTCCATTGGTTTGCTACCGAGTCATACCTCCATATGTCGTTGAAAAAAGTCTCCCTATTGTTTGCACCACCACCGCAAGGAGTTCCAGGGGCAGGCCCAAGCTCGCTCTTGCCCCCAAAAAGGTAGAACTTGTTTTCGGCCGTATTGTAGACCCAGTCTGACTGCCGAGGTTCCGGACCGCCGGCCGGGTTCATTTCTGTCCAGGTAGGGGTTCCGCTGATATTCAACTTCCAGACATCTTTGTACATGATATCTCCGGGGCAGCTGCCGGCGTTGTAGTGGCCGCCGAAAAGGTATATCCTGCGATCGTCTGGGTTGTATTCCAAGGACCCCCAGTGGCGGGGCTCTGGGACAGTCTGGCTCCCGAAGCTGAGCCTAGTCCAGGTGTTAGTCGCAAGGTTGTAGGTCCACGTTTCGTTGGTTTCAAACTTGTGCCCTGAGACGAGGTATCCTCCAAACACAACGAACTTGTCGTTGAAATCGTCGTAAACCATTGAATGTACGGCGCGCGCTTCGGGGCACACCGGGACGCATGTCCACTGGGCTTCGGTCTTTTCCGTCCAAGTCTTAGTACCCGGGTTATACACCCAGAGTTCATTCACGAGTAGAGAGTTCTGGTCCCTTCCACCGTAGAGCAGAATCCTGTTGTCATCCGGCGAATACGCCATGGCAGTGCTTTTTATGTCGCCGGGCGTGGTCGGTAGGGACTCCCAGTCGCCAGAAGAGTACACATGCCCGGTGTCTGACTCGGTAAGCTCTGCGATGCCGATGGTGGACAACAGGAGCATCGAAGAAATGACCGAGGAAAGCAGTCCTCTCAAGCTGCCGGTGTGAATGACGTTCAGACGCATATATTATTTCGGTATTATGGAAACCGGAGCATTTTCGATGCTAATGCGGGAGCTCTTTCCAATTTCATACTCCGTTGAGCCATTTCCTGCTGCTCAAAGGCTTGTCAGGATAGATCTGGCTCCCTGCCCTTGAAATGCCCTCGTATTGGCTCGATAACCTTGTTGATGTAGTTTGCGGTGGCGTTCTTCAGATCCATGGGGTGGATTTTCTTTGCAACGAAGTCCCGCTCGACCCCCTTGTAACTCGAGTATGTAACAGCTCCGCCATATTTCGATGGTCTCTCCATTGTAAAATTGTCAAAGTCGTGGAATACCAGATAGCGTACAATCTCGAGTACCGGGTTGTCCTCGGCAACGCCAACTGGGCAGAATGCCTTGCCTATCTTGTCCTGGATAGCCTTTTCGTCGTCATGAACCAGTATTCCGCTGGCCGGTTTGCTCTTGCTCATCTTGCTTGATAGTCTGGTGTCTTCGGCACCTCCTCCAGCGTCCATCTTTTCCGGCTCTGACAGCCCGGGGAGCAGGTGGTGGTGAACCAGCACAGGCACCTTCCACTTTAGCTTTGGGAATATCTCCCTGACTAACATATGGATCTTGCGCTGGTCCATGCCGGCATGCACTATGTCGAGATCGAGTGCCCTGATGTCGACCGACTGCATTGGTGGGTAGAAGAGCTGCGCCAAGTCAAGATTCTTGTCCTCCTCGCTCCGACCCATGATCGTCAGAGAGCGCATGGTCCTTGCCAGTGTCATGTGCTTGCTAAACCTGACAAATCTCTCCCAATATTTTTCGCCCATCTGTTCGTACATGTCGCTCCCAAGGATGACGTTGACGCCAGGGCAGAAGAACTTGAACGCGTCCGCATAGTACTCTGAAACCTTCTTTATCCTGTCCCAGTCGCCCCCCAGCTTGTCGTTAATGTAGGTATGCCAGTCTGCGAGAAACACCGTGGTGTCAATTCCGGCTTTGATAAAGTCATTTATTTTAAAGCCGGTGAGCACGAGGCTGCCCAGGTGGAGCACTCCGGATATTTCTAGGCCGATGTAATGCTTGGGATGCGCCTTTGTTTCTAGCAGGCTCCTGAGTTCTTGGGCGGTGATCACCTCTTCAGTAGGCTCTCTGGTTACAAGTTGAAGCCGGTCCTCGACATCCATGCTGCTGAGAAATCCGCATTACACGATTGTATAAACTTTGTACC
>CAZNOV010000177.1:0-2682 GCA_964574725.1 uncultured Nitrososphaera sp.
AGAAGAGCGACGCCCTGTATGCGTCCGGGCGCCAGGCCGCTGAGGCCTTCTTCCACCACTGGGACTTCGCGCGCTACAAGGCGCAGTATCGCCAGGCCACGCCACCGCGTCGGCGGGACCAAGTCTCCCTGGTTCGAACCTGACCAGGACATCCCACCCCGCCAAGACGCATCGCTCCTCCCGTTCACGCCAGCACAGGAGGCCTTTCCCGAACAGTCATCGCCGGTCCAGGAGAATCCATGGAATGGGGACCATGCATCTGCTCAGGCCAGGGATAAGGCTGATGGCTGACTCTCATGCGTATCTGTGGCGCTCATGCTCAGGTGCTTTCCTGACTCGCACAGTGCCTGTTTTGCGGGGCAGGCAGCGGTGTGACCATGATGCACCACCTCTGTGGGAGACCGAAGATACCAACACTGATCCGTCTTGGCTGGCTACAATGGCTGTTGTGAGAGCCCAGCCGCGGGAGGTACAGAGAAGGGCAAGGTGAGAAATGTGATATCCCCCAGCTCGTCATCGCCGTTGCCTGTCTCCAGGGCAGTGTGGCCTCCAGTCGGCCACAGGCTTTGCCTGTGCTATGGGCCACAAGGTCCATGCCCTTCATCTGTGGTCCTGCAGTGCCGGGAGTGACGGGTGCCAGAGGCGAGCGACGACGGAGTAGACTGACTATAGACTGAAAAGTTTCAGAATGGCTGAGAGTGGTTGTGTCAGCGAAAACCCTCACGAATTCTCCAACTTCTGTTGGAGTACGCTAGCCAATGGCACTCCTACGGCTACCAACCGATCGGTAAGAGAAGCGTGTCGTTGCGATATTCTTGGGTTATTACGCACCAGATCTTCATGATTGTTCCATATTCGCATAAGGAGCTCCGCTGTTCTCTCTCCGTTACTATTCTTCTTCCAAAGCTTACGAACATCAGCACTAACATTTACGATTTGAGTTATCCATTCAAGACATGGCTCAGGACAAAATCGCCACCCTGGTCCATTTAGCATGGTAATGAGGTCACCGTATGCAGAAGGGTTATGTCCTACTACCTCTATCCACTTCTCAATAATATCGGCGAACAGCATCGCATGCGGCCACGTATCTTTCAGGAAGGATCTTCCAAATCGAACGAACACCATCAGCGAAACAGCATTGTCTGTCCTGCTACTAAGAAAGTCATAACGTGCCTCTCGAGCCAGCTCAGGACTATCCAAGACCCAGCGACAGATTTCTCGCCACGCCGCCAGAGCGTCGGTTGTTGGTGGCTCCATATATCCGATGTGGTGCGAGATATAACCTGCGAGCAGATCCGCCGTCAGATGGGGCGCATGAGGCCAAGTATCACGAATTGGGAGAAGCACATGCCGCCGTGCTTCTTCGAGGGTGAGCGATTGCGTCATGCGCGATACCCAATCGAGGAAGAAATCGTTCCATTCGTACGGAGCGCCAGTACGGTAGCCGTGCGGATCATCCGGAGCCGGCGTGTTTTCTGTAACTGTCCACGCCATCAGGTCATCGGTAAGTTGCAGAAGCTTCTCCTTCCCTCCCAGGCTTTTGATCATCACCTCGAACGGAAGAGCAGAGATCGAGCGCCGGGCCATATCCCACAAGAAAATAGTATCTTTTGTGATCGGAATTCTCGGGATCGGCGTGATGATATCTTTCTTAAGGTTGTTGATATGCTTGCGGACTAAGCGTTCTCCCCATTTAACTCGTTGGGTATCCTGGTGAGAACCATACCCCCTGAACTTCCAAGGCAGCAATGAGAGAGAAAGACCAAGGCTCAACGCGTTCCAACACAACACCTCGTCAACCGCCCATGCATCATATAAGCCTTGAAAGACCGCTCCAACAACCTGCAGCTGCGGATTGGCAACCAGCCGAAGAACTTCCCCACGGACTTTTGTATCTGCTACACCGCGTCCAACAATTATTCCAAGCCCCAATCCAGCCGCAACCCTTGGGTCAGACGGGTAAATAGTATACCGTTCGTCCCCGAATTGCTCGCGAGATGGCATTCGAGCCGCCACAAGCAAAATATCACGGCACCACCTGACATGGCCCTGTTCTTGAGCCCAGTCAAATGCGACGAGCAACACAGCCGAAGCAACTCCCGCAATTGCCTGCAGACGCACACAATTTAACTCTGGATCTACCGCGTGAGGTTCGGAAAAATCACCAGGCTGCTGGAATTCTTTTGCAGCTGCCAGCGCGGCTTCGATAGTTATCCCTTCTGCAGCCTCACCCTTTTCTATAGTCTTCCGTGCCCATAAATCGATGCTGAGCCAGCGCTGTGTCTCTTTGAGGCGCGCAATTCTGGATTGGTTACGCGTTTGAATGTGCTCGGGTGGTTCAACCCAGATCTCGATACGGTCATCTACCCGCCGTTGCCGGTAGTTTGCTCGGTTACCGACGATTTGGAAATTTTCCATCTGTTCCCGGAGACCAGCAATGGCGCGTTCGAACGGGATCCGGAGAGAGTCATCTGCTGAGAGCATATAAACCATTGCCAGAGCCCGCACATCCAGCGAGCGTTGTGGCCGTTTGTCGCGCTCGGTGCGGAGCTTGTCGATATATTTATAATGCCCTAAAGGATCGAAATTGAACGAGCCGGCCGTATCAGTTACCGCACGAGCCACGTCCATGCGCCAGATCGCTGGCGAACTGACAAGCGGCAGTGCTGCCTTGAGGCA
>CAZNOV010000178.1:0-2634 GCA_964574725.1 uncultured Nitrososphaera sp.
AGCTTCTCCTAGGCTGTGATGGCTGTCCGAGGTGTCGGGCGCTAGTTGAACAAACGTTTCGAACAACGTGAGGGCTTCATCATAGTTTTCCTTTTCCATGAAATAATACCCAAACCGATAGTAACCTTGCCAATCCCGAGGCTTCGTCTTTAGAGCCATTTGAAAAACCTCCTCGGCTTTACGATTGTCACCTTCTGCAGCGTATATGCCCGCATGTGCCAAGAGACCAGCATATTGGTCAATTGCAGAAATTGAGTCGGCATGAAGATGAGCTTTTGAAAAACTACCTCCAAAGAGACCCGGCGCAAATACATAATATTGGATCAGGCCCTCTCTGTAAGGAACGGAATATGGCTTACACATGACCGCTACCTCTAACTCTTCGCGTATCTTACCCGCGATAAATAGTTTGCGTAAGATACCGGTTTGTTGAAAATCAGCGGCATAAGCTTCGCTAAGAACAAAATGGTACTCTCCGTTTCTTCCATCGCGCTTGACCGCTTGCTCAAGATTGTCAATCGCTCTATCGAGGTCCCCAAATTCCCGTAAGAATAGAGTTCCAAGTCGGAAGTACGCCACGGGATCCTTTCGATCTTGAGAAATGATTGTCTTATACACTTCTGCGGCTTCTTTGTATTTACGCTCTTTCTCCAGTCGAAGTCCCTGATTGAGATTGGTCTGCGCATGGAGAGCCACCTGGGACCATAAGATAACAATGGCCGTTCTGATCAGCACACTTACATGCCGAATCTTCTCTCCGTCTACTAACGTGACAAAATGCTCTATGTTAGGGCCCATATTGTCTCGCCTCCTTGTCGTGCGTAGTGTTATCTACTGCTGTCGAATGTCTAATCCGTTTCAGAAAGACCGCACACATCATAGAGTTGGATCACCAGTGCAGAATTGCATCATATCCATGGCAAAATGGATCCACCAGAACCACAAGATATCTTTGGAGCGCTGCAAAACATAAATTATACCAGATACAAGGATTCCATCAATGATGACATCGCGAGTTGCCAGAAGGAAAGATAACCCTTGGTTTAGCTTCAAAGGATAATGTGAGACAGAGAATAGAAAAGCGATACTTACAGTAGCGATAAGAAACCATTTTTTACCAACGGCTGATCGGAAGCGAACAAACAAGACTGCAATCGCAACATCCTGTAAGAAGACTTGAACTGAGTAGCCTAGATTTTTAGGGTCATAAACATTTTGAAGCACTTCAGGAAGCGATTGTAATGGATCCCGTATAAGAACGAAGCCGCTAACAGCACAAAGGGCAAGCACCATACCTGTTCCAAGTCGAGCAATCACAGCATTGGAGGGCAACCACGCTGTCGTGAGCGGCTGACGACGAAGTGCGAGCAGGAGTATGAATGGGAGGAAAATAATGATTTGGTTGAGAGCAGCCGTGATTGCTGTACCAGCGATGAAAGATTTTGGCAATAGCATTCCGCCAGAATAGAGTTGCCCCATGGCGACCGTAGCAACCGCAGCAGCCAGTGCCCAGAGCGTCTCTCGCCAAGGGTGCTGGAATTGAAAATCAGGGTTTGATTTCCAGATGTTCGGTTTCCATCGGTCAACTAACCACCAGCCGAGTAAGCTGACGGTGTATCCCGCAACTAAAGCAAAGTAATATGAATAACTGAAAGTTTTCATTGTATGCTAATGTGCATTTCGCCTAACTCAGAGAAGTGTCGCCCGACTAAAAGCGAACACGTGAGCTATGAAAATAACCGGTGCCAGTAGGACGACTTGAGACGGAGAGGTGTTTTTGAGTCTTGACGGTAGATTCATGACTTTAAGATTTAATTGGGTGGAAGTTGCACGCGAGAAAATCATGAACCCGCCCGAAGAACCGAATACCACCGACGAAAAGAATTAGCAGCACAAAGGCCGGACCGTTTACCCGGCCTTGCGTCATGGCCTTCCTTTTCTGCTGCAGGACTTCCCCTAAAAAAATCCCTTCCGCAGCTCTCCGCGTACCTGTGCCGTTACCTCCCCAGCCAATAGCTAACCTTCACGAGAAAAATATTGTCTGCCGGCTCTGCAAAAAGCTGCTCTATATCACGGTTCAAGCTGAAATCCGGCACGAGTCCGACATGACTCCGTAAATGCTGCCACACTACGAAGACTGTCGAGCCCGGAAGAAATTCCCATCGCAGAACGAGGTTTGCGCGAATGGAGCGAAAGTTAAAATCATCCTGCCCGAAACCACTGCCGAACCGGAAACTCCGCGCCGGCCCGCCGTCATCAGGGTCCACGGTGTACTGTCTCGTTGCCGGATCATGGGTTATCGTCCCGCGGTCGCGGCCATAGACGGCGAAGTCGTACGTCTTCGGCTGCACGAACTCCTTGAAGGAGTAGAAATCACGTGCCTGAATGATCGGCTGTATATACAGCTGAAGCGAAATTTCAGGCGTAAATGCCCAGTTGATCCGCGTATTGACCGAGAGGTTCGTGATCGTTAAATCCGCAAAGACGTAGCGTCTGCCGAAGGTCGCCGTTGCTTGCGGGTCGTCAACGCTGGCAATGAACTGGTCGGTCTCGCGCTCGAATCCAAGCTGGCTCGACAGCGTGACCTGCAGCGCCGGGGTGGGTCGCAGGTTGAAGTTCATTGAGATGTATTTG
>CAZNOV010000179.1:0-1293 GCA_964574725.1 uncultured Nitrososphaera sp.
TGTTTTACAAGTCCCATGATTTTGCACCAGTTGTGTAGTTGTTGCAGCTGATCCGGTCGCATGGATCACGATCATCCTGAATCAACGATTTAAACCCGAGTGCTATTTAAGAATCTCCAGCAAGCGAATCTCCAGAGAATTGTGCCGTCTCCGCCCGCACGGCGACACTGATAGCAAAAGAGTACTACCACCATGATGCGTGGCGGTAGCAAGATTGCTATGGATCGCCAACATTTCGGAAAATTCTTATATCGATCCTCAGACCCTGTCGTACTATTTGGAGCTGGAACACCAATCTGATGTAGATCTAGATGAGCAAGACCAGCTTGATAACCAAGTGAAAAATCCACTTGCACAGCGTTCGCGCTTGAACGAACTCGGCAATCGTCTGATGCTGCTTGGCTGGCGGCGAGACTATCACAAGGGCATCACCTACGAGAATATTCTGAAGGACAAGATTGTTGAACTGGGTACGGGAATCGGGATGAACCCCAACTGGCTGAAGAGAATGTTGAGCTATGCAATTCTTGAATTTACCAGAAAAGGGCTGGGGCCAGACTATTATGGCTACCACAACATCGACCATGAATTGGAGGCTGCGTTCCTTGCGTTGCTAGCCGCTCACAACCAGCCTCCGAGTAATCGATTCACGCGCGAGGAAATCTATTACCTGCTTACGGCGGCGATTTTTCATGACTACGATCCCAACAAACAATTTGACAAACCGCATGAAGATTCTGTCGAGTCCTTTGTAAGAAACAACAGCAAAATTAGGCAGCTCATTGATCAGGCTGGCCTTGACCTTAACCTCGTAATGGTCCTCATCCACCGAACGGCGTATCCTTTCCAAGGTGAAATAGCCGAGCATGCGTTGCATCGAATTAGCCTGTTGTTCGACGAAACAGGGATTCCAGGTACTGATGTGATAACAAGGAAGCGCTATACTGACCTCGGATGGTTCTTGTCTGTGGCAGAACGTGTTGCCGGGTACGCATTGCGCGATTACAAAGATTCGCTGGATCTAGCCAGCAGAAATAGACACGCACTTGACTGGCATCCTCTTTCGATATACGAGCGTTCTGTAAAGTACTTTGATCTGCTTCAGTCGGAGAAAGAAATGTTCGATCAGGTCATGGACGGCACTCCGGAAGATTACAGGCTCAGGTTCTATGACAATGTGTCGGCCTTCAAGAAGGCTTGGGATGCTGAGCTTCCTCGCAGGAATTTGGTGAAAAACGGACTGCGAATGGTGGCTAACATAGAAGAATTATCTTCTATGAACCTCCGTGCGCG
>CAZNOV010000179.1:1303-2621 GCA_964574725.1 uncultured Nitrososphaera sp.
GTGCGCGACAGGAAGTGATGGATTCGATCCTCAAGATCTTCGACGTGCATTCATTCCCGGTTAGAGTCCCAAGGGAATTCTTCATTCGATCTCTGTCAGACAGTGATACGGTTCTCATTACTTTGAGGCTCTCTGACCATGCCGGCGAAATAGTGGGCTATGCAAAGGGGTCACCTCTTGAAAGGTACAAGCTGAGACGAGGAACGCGCGATTCAAACCAGGGACGTGGCAATTCCATTTATTTGGAGGGGATGGGCGTCCAACCAGGTTTTTGGGGCTCAACTGGCGGTCACCTGCTGCGATTGGCATTCCTAGCAGAGGCTGCCAAGCGCGGCTTCAAGTTCGTCACAGGGTACGCTTCTCGCAGTGTCATTCTTCAGAGAAAGAAGAGAGGAGAAAACATTACCATAATTCAAAGATACGACCCCGACAGGCTGGACTACTACAGGGTAGACTTGCAAGTTAGTCTGTATCAAGCTGTACTATTGGAATCAAGCAATCCGTATGTGGGGCAGGCATCGCCAATGACTGTTGAGTCCAAATAAAAGAGATAGTAAGTATTGTTATATAAATCGACTTTGCTGAAGCTAGTGTGTATAAGGTAACCAGTAAGGAGAACGTGGGCGGAAACCATGAAACAAATTTTGTTGAACCTTCTCAACCGTCTGAAGATAAGGCAGTAGATGCCCTAGTGGCTGAGGAGCTGTCATTTTCAAGGTCGGAGAATTATTGCGTCTGCGTCGTCGATATCGTCAATTCGACCAAGGCCGTTGCCGAGATTAGCGACCCGATTAGAGTAAGGAGATACTATTGTCTGTTCATAAACTCGATATCTACCATAGTCAAGAAGTTCAGAGGAAAAGTATTCAAGAAAATGGGGGATGCCGTTGCATTTTACTTCCCTGACACCAGGAGCACAGGGTTTTCTAGGCCATTTAAAGATGTGCTGGACTGCGGCGCAAGAATTATCGACGCGCGGGATCTGATAAGTCGGATACTTGTTGAAGAAAAACTACCTCCGATCAGGTACAGGATCAGTGCTGACTTTGGTAAACTTGAGATTACCGACGGAGGCGATTCTGGGACCGAGGATTTTTTTGGCTCGACAATGAACGTCGTTTCGAAGATAAACAAGATAGCGACTCCAAATTCCATGGTCATAGGAGGCGATCTCTACCAGATCATCAGCAGATTCGGTTTCCCGGAATACACCTTCCGAGCGACGAAAGGATATTCCCTAGGATTGGCACGGACGTACCCAGTCTACGAAGTAGGACAGAATGGCGCTGCTTCCAATGGGATCGAGGATGAACATCCT
>CAZNOV010000180.1:0-2141 GCA_964574725.1 uncultured Nitrososphaera sp.
GGAGCGGCGCTCTAAGCAATACCTGCATTATTTCTGGCACGGTAGCAGGGATTGGGTGGCTTAAGTTGGAATAAGCCAGGCAATACCAATAACCCCTGGCTTGATAGAACCTAGTTCCCTACCGCCACTCCGCCGATAAAGTAACTTAAAGGACATTGGATTGTGCCGCCCACGATCTAACAAATTGTCGAATTATGTACCAACTTTATCCAACATTTCTCTAAGCCCAGGGAGAGCTAACGCGAGGCGTTCTGCTTCATCGGCCGCGAACTTATCTCCGGGATGTTCTGCATTCCATCGTCTGAGGTACAAGGCGCACTCACGCAGGGAGTAATTCATGTCCACGGTATTGTGTTGCGACCAGGCAATACGAATAAGTGTTTCGCAAGTTAGCACCAACGCTCGATAAGTCTGACTATGAATTAAATACTCGCCAGTCTGTAGTTCCTCAGGTGGAATCAGAGCTTTTTCCAAGTGCGCGATAGCTTTTTGAGCCTCCTCTCGAGCACGACCATACTGAGCCTCCTGCATTAGTTGTCTAGACAGCCGGCTCAAGGCATAACCAGCCCGGTACCTGAACAACAAATTGCCAGGGAAAATTTTAAGTGCTGCTTCCCCCGCTTTTTCAAGGTGTGTCCATTCGTTCTCGGAGTACTCCATTTCAGTCCAGTGGCGAAACATTTCGAATTGTGTACATTGGAGCTGCGCGGATCGCAGAAAATGCTCCCGCGCGTCCGTAATCCGCGGTGTAGATTTCCAGTTCTTGTAGACCCATCCTAGCTGACCTAATAAATCAGGGTTCTCTGGGTACTCTTTAAGAGCAGCCTTCAGTGTGGCCTCTGCCTCTGAATGCTTATCAGTGACTACTAGGGTCACAGCTTGTCTTACGAACTCGCTAATTCTGTTATGCTGCCTAAAAGTAGACTGCAGTTTACCAACTAAGGCCTTGGTAGCTGACTCAATCCGCCTCTTTCGCTCCGAGTCTGCTTCAGTCTCTAGTACCAACTGCCGGGTATTAAGATTGAGATCGAATCTCGGGACATCCTGAATTAGCCTTGGTCTAGGAACAAGGAACAGCTGTTGAAGTTCAGTGACAGCAGATTGGACACCGTCCGATTTCAATGCAGTGGCAGCTTGAATATCCGAAAGTGAGACGGGCCCCGGCCACAGTGCACAAGCGAGAAGGACTTCCCGCGCGTTTCGGGTCAGAGATTCAAGTTCTCTTCCAAGGGCATACCTCCTGGCCAGTTCTCCACCTCTCTGCTTCCATTCACGGATAGCCTGTGACACCGGGACACCCACTTTGCAAAGACGCAACAAATCTTCGATGTAAAGAGGGCTTCCATCCGTGTCCCTTATCAATTGGTCGACAATGCCAACGGAAAATGTAGACGGATCCAAACCAAACATGACAATTCGTGAATGCACGTATTGTCTGCCTTCTTGACTAGCCGGCTGGAAGCCTTCAACCTGACAGGTGAAAGCTTCCATTCCGTAATAGGGAACCCTGCGTGATGTCAAAAGCACTTTTGACCTTGTTTTCCTCGTTACGTCCCAGACAAAAAATGCTAGTGCCTTTAGGCCTTCACCCTCCAGCGAATCAATGTCATCCAGGATCACAAGGGCAGGTAGCACCTCCAAATGATCAAGTGCTTCTTCTTGGCGCTGTTTCATGTCTGCGGATGACTTATGCAGCCACCCGTAGGCAGAAAGTACCCGTTCTAACGCAGACCCGAGGTCCCAGAAATCGGGGGTTTCAATCTCTGCTGCATGACCTTCAAGGAAACGTTGCCTTTTTGCACTTAGCCAAATAACTACGTCAAGCGGCTTTGGCGCATCTTCAGCCACGCGGGTTGCGAACTCGTATGCTATGGCGGTCTTGCCTTTACCTCCATCCCCCGCTAATAGCCAAAGACGCTGTTCTGGCTCTCGTATCCACATGTCCAGCGTTCTTAATTCGGTCGTCCTGCCCACAAACCTAGGTACTATGGTTTCTCTGGGCGGTAACAGGGCTTGGATAGTTCTTCTGGTAGGTACTTCAGGCTCAAATCGCGGAGGAATCTCTAGCAATCTTGTACGCTGCTCCTCTGGAGACATGACCTGGTTCGTTTCCCCCACCCGAATGTAAGGTTTGTCGAAGG
>CAZNOV010000180.1:2151-2621 GCA_964574725.1 uncultured Nitrososphaera sp.
TTCTTAACTACAACAGTGACGACTAACTTCCCTTCTATTGACACTTTCTCCATGGCCGGGCTGAGAGGAGGGTTAGTGTGCCGCCTAATTTTGTTAGCAAAATTCTCTATCGTATTCGAGCCGAGGCTTGCGCCAAGAACTTGTCTCTCATTGCTCACCCCGAAAAGCAGAGTTCCCCCGTCGGCATTTGCAAAGGCACAGAGACAGCGGATAGCGTCATCCTCCTCCGCAAAGCTCTTCTTGAATTCAGTACCCTGGCATTCGCCTTGGGAGATGAGCGCTATTAACTCCTCATCATTCATGCTTGACCTCGCCCTTGCCGGCTAACGACGCCCTTGGAATATCATAGCACGCCAGACACAGTCTGGTCTGCGGGTTAAGCCGAGCTTAGGCAACCTTGATCAGGGTATATGACACCACCTGCTACCTGAAAAGGGCGATTTGCCAGAAGGATTCACCGTAGCCCTTTT
>CAZNOV010000181.1:0-2603 GCA_964574725.1 uncultured Nitrososphaera sp.
TAACTTAAGAGCGCCTTAACCGAAGATCAAGATTCTTTTCTTTCGATTACCGTTATTTTCCGCTTCTCCAACTCAACGATGAATTCGTCGGGTTCAAATGCAGCCTCTGGAGCCACGACACCAGCAGATTGAGTATGCCCCTTCGCCAAGAGCTGTGCGCCCACGGAAAGAGCCGCACCGGCATATCGAGCGTAGTCGGCCTGCGTCCCATTCTCGTGCCCACCCCCAGCAACGTATGTTAATGTTTTTTTCTTGCCATCTTTTATTCCCAAGACGTTGACTATCACTGCTAAGCCCCAAATCTTGGTTGTTTTCGCCTCTGGCGACCTTAGCATGTATTCGAAGATGAAATCTTTAGCGTCAAACTCGACTCCTTGAAACTTTACCCGTTTTCTCTTGTAGAATCCGAAATCGAGCATCACCCTGAGAAATCGCATAGTTTCTGGAGGCCATGTGCCTCTCACTTCAACTTTTCTAAGGCCCCTAATGAATCTCGGCAGGGTAAATGATTCAGGGTGTGGTACGTAGTACACTTCCTGCGCTCCAATAGGTTCCGGAAACTGGGCAGTTCTAGCCCCCGAGAAGGGAGGTACCGCTTGAAATTTTCCGTTCTCATAGTACTGTCTCTCTTGAAGGTCAGGGTCGAACTCCCAGAAGGTGGTATATAGGAGGCCCGGCGCCGGAGCCAAGCATCGATAGGAAGCCCAATCAATGCTTATCTCATGGGCCTCATCCAGACTATTCGCCCCCTTTCTTGCTAGGACATTTGATACGCCGGGTGACATTCCGCATCCGACAACGTAGGTAACGCCGGCTTCCTGAGCTTTCGAAGACAGCTCTAGTTGCTCCTTGGTTGTGAAGACATCGATTCCGTTAACTCCCGCTCGAATCGCTGACCTAGTCACGGCAAGGTCATATCTGAAGGGAAGTGCGCTGGCGAGGACATTAAACTCCTTGGCCATATTGCATAACGTGTCCTCATCTGTAGCATCGATCTCGGTGACGGATAATCGGTGGTCTTTGAACTTCCTAACCAGTCGATTTCCCCTGACTTCATCCATTTCTCCTATGACGATGTCGGAGAAATCGCTGGTACTAACCATGTCTCTTATGGCTTCGGTTCCTATAGTGCCGGCTCCCCCTAGGACCAGAATCCTCACTGAACATTACTCCTAAGATTTCACGGACTTGATGGCGGTACTTAGTTCATTCGGTCGAATGAAAAGCATGACTGTGGTTTGAATAGATGGACAGTTGAACCTTTAGAAGAGTGGGGGAAAGTCAGTTTGCGATTCAAACCGTGTCGGGGAAAGTGGCGAGATGTCTGGAATAGTGACAGGCCCACCATTGGTTATGATTTCTGAAACAAGCATTCCGGCTATGGGTGAGAGCTGAATACCATAACCTGAGAAGCCGATTGCATGTATCAGCCCTGGAACGTCCGGATGCTCGCCTATTATCGGCCTTGAGTCGGGTGTTATCTCGTATAGACCCGCCCATCCACCTTTCACCCTGGAGTCAGCAAGTGCCGGTGCCCGATGCTCCAGCGATGCATGAACCTGGTTTACAAACTCAAGGTCTACAGCTTCCTTGAGCCGATCAGGGCTTACCGCAGGTTCAGTGGCAAGGTCTCTGTCGACATGTACTCCAACGTTTAGACTGCCATCCGTCGCCAAATGGAAATATAATCTGGATTTCATGTCGATTACAAAAGGAATGTCACCAATTTTTATGGGGGGCTCTAGTTGAAGCACTTGTCGTCGAACAGGCTTCACCGGAAGTGTCAGTCCTGCAATTTTAGCGATTCTTGAGGCCCATGCACCGCTGGCGTTTACTAGTCTATTGCATCTGACCTTTCCCATAGTCGTCTCCAGAAGCCAGCCGGTTTCTTGCTTCACCATGTCGACGACCTTGGTGTTTTGTCGTATGTGGACTCCATGCTTCTCAGCCTCATTAGCGAAGGCCCATGTTACTTGATAGCCATCCGTCTGTCCGTCAGTCTTTCCAAGAATAGCTCCTGGCATCTCGCCAACCAGCCAGGGCAGCCTTTCTCTTATTTCACGATTCGTGAGAAGGCTACTGTCTGTTATTCCCAGTTTGCGTTGGAGACTGATTGATCTTGCATAACTTTCGAGTTCAGCACGGTCAGACGCTATTCGCAGATAACCAGTTGGCTTGAAGTAAACTCCTTTTTCTTCAAACAGCGTTCGGAACACCGGAAACGATTTGACACGTAGGAGTATGTCGAACTCGGTGAAGAATTGCCGCTCAATGATGCCATCAGACCGGCCGCTCGAGCCACTTGCAAGTGTCCTTTGCTCTAGAAGGATGACATCTGTGCAGTCGCGTAAAGCAAGCTGATAAGCAATGCTGCACCCTATTATGCCACCCCCCACAATTGCAATACTAAAGAAATCTTTCATAATTCCACAACCTGAGCCGCCAGCATCAGACAACAATGCCAGACGATACGTGAGAGGTAAATCAGCGAAGCGAGTCTTCAGCTATACTGCGTTTAACTTTGTTCCCTCATAAACCGTTGCTTCACCGTCAATACAGTTGGCGTGATGTCTTCCTAACTCTGCTTCTGCCGATTCCAAAGC
>CAZNOV010000182.1:0-2600 GCA_964574725.1 uncultured Nitrososphaera sp.
CTCCTAGCTTGGTCAATAGGTTGACTTTCGGGTTGTTCGGTTAATAATTGGCATCCCACCAGTTCTTTAATCGTCCGGAAAAAAAAGCCATGCCCCCTTAATGGGGGCATGGCTTTTTGCTTTTTGGCAGTCTCCTAGAGGCTGGACTGTATTCAGAACGCTGGACGCACTGGACAACATGGACCTTCTGAGACACTTGCAAAAGTCCCCACTCATGTCCTTATGGGGGTTTAGGGGGCTTGCCCCCTTTCTATAGTTCGGAAAAGATTCGGCTTGTTTTCATCCCTTAGCCAGAGCTTCCCGCTCTGGCGCTCAAGTGGTTTTTGGATGCCCCAAGGGAACTCTCGTTTCCTGACGGGGTTAGCAGGTTAAAGAGTGCCCTCACAGGGGGTTTAAGGGGGACCCTGTCCCCCTTTTTGGAGTGCGCGTGAATTGCAGGTATATCAACTAAGTCTCAAACGGAGGAGTGAACTAAAAGAACACCAAAACCTACCTGGGCGGGTCCGTACCGGTCCAGAAATTACTACCCGAACTTGCTTAGCAGCAAGGTAAGCAGCTAGCGTGTTCCAGCGATGGGCATGTCGAAGGAGCCAAGTAGTTATACCTCGAGGGGTGGCCGCGCCGGCCTGATCTTGGTGCGCCAGTCTCCGCACTCTGCAGGGTAAGAAGTAAATCCCGTATGAAGCGTTGGGAGCTTGCTTGAAGCTCTCGGTCCAGAAGGATACGGTTATTCTGGACTGCCGGATTGGGTGCTTGGCGGCTGTCACTTGAGGAAAACGGTTGATATACTGACCAATGAAGTCTCACGATGTCCCAGTTTGCTGGGCAAGCGACCCTATAAGGCCTTGACCGAAAAGGTTCGTGACGCGTCGGAGAGAGTGGATAATCTTTTAAACCATGCTCCTCAGAGACAGCAGCGTGTCCGGATGTAGGCCGCAAGGCTGAAAGGACACACCTGATTTGAAGAGGTGCAGCATATTCCTGCACGGGAGCAAGATAGTCGGTGGGTACAGGGCCGCATAGGCCTACCCCTCATTTTCCGGGGAAGCCAACCGTAACTATGCACACTCTCAACGTGGGCACTATGCAAGCCTCTTGATAATGACAACGTGAAAAGAATCAACGATGCTAGACATAAAGCCGAAGAAACTTAAAGTTCACTCACTAACGGGGAGAATCGACCCGGAGATGATGAAGAAAGCATGGAAAGCTGTAAAGCGCAACCGCGGTGCAGCTGGAGTCGACAAGATCTCCATTGCAAGATATGAAGAGGACGCAGAAAAACGCCTCAATATCCTCATGAAAGATCTCAAAACTCGGGATGCTTTCCACACACCTCCTCTTAAAAGAGTCTATATCCCTAAGGCGGGGAGCGATAAACTTCGTCCGCTTGGCATTCCGACAGTTAATGCGAGGATAGCTCAGGAAGTGATTCGAAGGCTTCTTGATCCTATTTTCGATCCTCAGTTTCACGATGACTCTTTCGGCTTCAGAAAAGGCCGGGACTGTCATCAAGCAGTCGAACGTGTACTCAAATACATGGACGATGGATACCGCATGGTGGTGGATGTAGACATCAAAGGCTTCTTTGATAACATCCCACATGAAGTGATCATGACAATCGTACGTGCTGAAATCGCCGACGGGAATATCCTCGACATCCTGGAGAAATTTCTCAGGTCAGGAGTCATGGAAGATGGAGAGCGCAAGCCCACCATCAAGGGTGCGCCGCAAGGGGGAGTCATCTCTCCCTTAATTGCGAATATCGTACTCAACTACTTGGATTGGAAACTCGCCGGTCAAGGGTACAAATTTGTACGCTATGCCGACGACATCGTCATCCTTGTAAAGACCAGACCCGAGGCGGAGAATGCTCTGGACTTCACTAAGAAAGTCTTGCGTGACCTAGGCCTTGAGATCAGCCCTGAGAAGACGAAAATCTCCTCAAAGACAGAGGGATTTCAATTTCTAGGGTTTCAAATTCGAGGAAGTGGTATCACGATAAGACCCAAGTCTAAAGAGAAATTTCTAAAGGCCATCGAAGAGACGACCAGGCGATCGAACAACCTGGATACGGAGGTCATTGAGAAACTGAATTGCCTCATTCGAGGAACTGTTAACTACTTTTCAACCGCATTCACAAATGTGTTAACCTTCTTCACAGAAGTGGATCAATGGATCCGTATGCGAATACGCTGTATGAAATACAAGCGCAAATGGCACACGGACAACCGGCGACTGAAGAACAAACACATTGCAAGGACAGGGTTGATATCGTGCAGGGAGCAATGTCTCATCGCCAAAGCGCGCTGAAAATATCCCCCAATGGGGCAACGAATCGGGGACCGCCCGGTACGAGAAACACGTACGCCGGTAAATATGAGGAAATGACCTCATTGCGATAACGGGGAGGGGCAGGGCTAGCCTGTCTCTTACCCGCTGGCACTCCTGTGCCGCTTTGGAATGGCGAGCATTAGGGCAAAAATAGCGTTTTATCTTTGGTCGCTTAGGGATTAAAT
The DNA here is from genome assembly GCA_964574725.1 of uncultured Nitrososphaera sp. GTDB lineage: Archaea > Thermoproteota > Nitrososphaeria > Nitrososphaerales > Nitrososphaeraceae > Nitrososphaera. Next base: position 2,520 of record CAZNOV010000182.1, read on the forward strand.
TACACGTGACCCTGTGTCATTCCTGTGGTTCGCCATTCCAAAGCGGCACAGGAGTGCCGCACTCCAAAAAGGGGGACAGGG
>CAZNOV010000183.1:0-2577 GCA_964574725.1 uncultured Nitrososphaera sp.
GCCGCCGCCACGGCCGCAAGTTCCGCCTCGGCGACGCCGTGCGCGTCAAAGTCACGCGCATCAACGCGTTCCGGTCGGAAATCGAATTTCAGCTTGTTGAAGTCCCTTAGAGATAACATTCCCCCGTCAACGAACCCCCTCTTTTTTAAATCCACGCCGGATGGGTGAAGTTCTTGCCGCTAAACACTGCCAAGTGCTATAAGTATGACTATGGCTGGTCCAACGCTTGCCACAATTCAGAAAATCCTCGAGGGCATGATCGTCCCCGAGATGCAGGCGGTCAAGGACAGGCTTGCATCCATGGAGGGCGAGATCAAAAGTTTGAGGAGTGAGATAAAACGACTGGATGACAAGATCGACAATGGATTGGCCAGGCTGGAGAATAAAATTGACAACGGACTAGCTCGCCTTGAGGAGAAAGTTGCCCACCTAGATGAAAGGTTCAGCGTGCAGATTGCCAGCCTAGATCAAAAGCTTACCGGGCAGATTGCTCGGCTTGATGAGAGACTGACCTTTACTAACAAGCGTCTCGACGAAGCTCTGGAAATCCGTGAGAGACTCGCCGCCTTGGAAGCCAAAGTCGGCCGCTAGCCTGCGACATCGACCTGATTACTCGATACCCTTTCTGCCTGCTCTGGAAAAAAATTGCTCCTTCCGTGGTAACCTAAGGAGTAGTAAGCAGTTTGGACTCCAGGCGAAACCGGAAATAATCTCGGCTTCACAGCTATCAAGTAAAGCCTTGACCATCGACCCAGCCACCTAGGACCGTTTCGAATCCAGAGGTAAAAACCACTTGAACCAGTTGAACTCTATCCTACGGACAAAGCGTGAGGCATGCTTCGGCGGCTATCACGAAATGATCCACGATATTCTGTATCGTGGCGTTGCATAGGTTTTTGATGGGGTCACCCTGGCAAAAGGCAAAGCCGATTCGTAACGCCAGCTCTTCGTGCGAGACACCAGGATGATGGACGGTATGGAGGCGAAACCATTCGCACCCTCGCTTTCCGAGTACAGCCGTGAAGTTTGACGACGGAAGGAGGTGTTTACTTATGGACTCAGCGATTATTTCTATCGCCGCAAATTTAAGAAACATCGTTAAGGGATCCGATTCCTCATCCACAGCTTTTATCCAATTTTTCACTTCAGGAAGCGGTTCTTGTTTGAAATTTTCGGGATAGATGAGGCCGAGTGCCCGTCCCGTTTCTAGCCAGAGGTTGCGATGGTCTTCCTCATCTGTTTGAATTTCCCGCAGAATTTTTTTCGTTTTCCGAAGAAGGCTTATCATCTCCTTCATGCCATGCATCTCCACATGACTTAATCTGGTAAGGCACCTTTTTCCACGACCCACGATGTGTGGGAAATCGTCAACAAATTGCCACAACCCGATTATCAGCAAGCGCATCGCTTCCTCATTGCCAACATAGCAGAGCCCGGCAAAACGCGACTCGGATATCTTTTGGTAGGCTTCGACCCTGATCTCCTGCATCCACGGAGGAAGTAAACTATCAAACCTTTCGCTCAAGGACATTTTTCTTTGCATCGCCAAACCTCCGTAAAAACAGCTCTAATCGATTTTGTCGAAATATCTCTGACAGAGAGTGATGGAAAAAATTGGAGGTTTATTGCGCGGGTATCGATGGAGCTTCAGACGCTACTGGACGGATGTTGATGGCCGGCTCGACGAATGAAATAAACTCAAAGTCCGATTCATCTATATGGATAAGGCTCTGAGAAAGGAGAACGGTTATGAGGAAAGCATTACTTTTTCTTGCAGCTATTATCGCTACAAGCGGGTTTGTTTTGCGGACAACGCGCGGTGAGGCGCAAAGCCGGGTGCGAATGGCCCAGCAATTGCCAGCGAGTGATCTGCTCCGCCGGCAAAAGATCGCACAGTTAAGAAAGGAAGCTGAACATGCGGAGAGGGGATTCCAAAGACAGGTCAAATGGTTAGAACGATTCGAGAAGTCAGCAACCTTTATTAAGAAAGGGGCTGACGCGGCAATAGAAGCAGGACCCAAGATCGCTCTAGACGCTGCGACTAAGACTACAGCGGTGGGAATCGCCATCCTTTACAAAGGCGTGACGAAGTCGATCCTGGATCCACAGGGTGTGGAAAGGCGTAGGCTATTGCATGAACAATCAAGGGCTAGGCGAGAGGAAGAACGATTGAAGAAACAAAAGTGGCAAGAGGATTTCACGAAAAGACAAGAAGAGTTCAATAAGAAATGGCGGCTGCCGCAAATCAACAATGATTCACTCAACGGTATGTCTTTCCAGGAAAGATAAAGATCTCAAGAGCCTCACAAATTCCGGCCTCGAACCTAAAACAATCCCAATAGCGGTGGCTAGGTTTTGGGAGAATGGTACTTAGGCTACTTCCCGCTCTCGAATCGAGGACTCATCAAGCGTGGTCGTTGTGATTTTGGGCAATCAAACTTACAAAATTCATCCACGCGCTTTGAGTTCTGCACGGAGTTGAACTCGTTCCGCAGCATTCATATTAAGCACCTGAACGGTAGCTCGACCCACGGGGCTGAGCCCGGCGATCGTTACGTCTCGGAGTTCAAAGTGTGC
>CAZNOV010000184.1:0-2536 GCA_964574725.1 uncultured Nitrososphaera sp.
GCCATGAGCTGGATGAAGATCAGGACGGATGTGTCGAAGCCTATGGGTCCGTATGCGCCGCCAATGAGGAATGCGGCCGCCTCAAAGGCGGTGAAGATGAGCGCGAAGAGTTTATTCAATGAGCTGTATTTGCGACGGTCTTCGGGCTTCGAGAAGTCTAGATGGAGGATTTTTGAGCCTTTTAGTAGTTGGAGTATTAGTCCGCCGGTGACTATTGGGCCGATGCCCAGCTCCATTAATGTGCCTCTGCGAGAGGCGAAGATGACGCGGAGCAGTTGGAAGGGGTCAGTACCTGAAGCGGCAACTCCAAAGAGTGGAATCTCCGACATAATAAGGTACAGAACTACTATCAGGGCGGTCCAGAAGACTTTCTCAGTAAATGAGACCTTCCGCGTAGGTTTTTTTATCTCTGGCAGGGCACGGCTTAACGATGTTAAGAGATTAAGACCGGAGCCCGCCATTCACACCTAGCCCTTTACGCTTCTGGCCTTAGAATTTGGCCGCCAGTGTCAATAATTTTCTTAGCGGCCGCTTCGCTGCACGAGTCGGCAGTAAGAACAATAGCGTGTGTGACCTTTCCGTCTCCTAGAAGTTTATCGTACCCAAGGGCTTCTAGGTTAACATGATACTTTCCATCGTGAATTTTTACCTTGTCCTGCTTTGCTAGAAGGTCGATTTGCTGGTCGAGGTCTCCCACATTAATCGTTCTGAGAGTGCCTATTCCCGTGGGGCATAGAAACCCTCTTTTTCCGAAATGGGTGGGTTCGAATTTTACGGCATAGCTCCATTTGTGTTTATGCCAACCAGCTTTTCCTTTGCCGCCCTTCATGCCATGCTTCCGATGCTGGGATACTTGTCCCCAGCCGTGGGTTCTCGACCCGCGTAAGCGTCTGATTTTTCGAAGACCGTGGGGCAACGAGCACACCGACTAATTATTGTTTCGTTCGCAATTCAAGGTTTTTGTCTAGTTTGCTTGAGGATCGTTCGAACATCTCGACATAATGCCAATTTTTCTCATGGCTAAATCATTTTTTTAAGGAGATTGTTAATCTCGGTTCCGCGATAACCCGCTTCTCCACCATCGGCGAAGCTGCGTTTGAGTTGCTTCCTAAACCCTCCTGAAGGAGGATGGAGACGGAAGACGGGCTTTAGAAAAGGAATCCTATTGAGAACATTCTTAGTGGAATGTAAATCGTTTGCTAACTCCTCAAGGGAGGCAAAGCTATTCTCCTTAAGGAGCTCTTCACTTATCTTCTTTCCACCTGAACCTTCGCCGCGTTTCTCAAGGAGGTAGCGAAGGGTTTCTTCGGATATTTCCCCCCAAGCCACATAGTCTTTCACCAGTTGCAGCATTCCGAGGTAGGGTCTGGTGGAGGGTATCAAAGTAGCATGATTCGGATGGTGCAAGCGAAGTAGCTTTAGCGTGTCCTTTGCCGCTCTAGGAACGTTAATTGTTCCCCTGACGCGGACGACTGCTAAGCAATTCTGGCCCTTTTCGGACAAGGATTTCATCTAATCCAGTCTTGCGGCGTAACGACTCTGTAGGTGTTTCTGAGCGCGTCATAAACAGCATAAGCCAACGAGGAAGCAGTTTTCGTTGAACCGAAGCTTCTCGACCAACAATCGGTAACACCGGCCATTCGCAGAATAACAGAGCCTACCTCGCTAGCTACAACTCCGAGTCCTCTCGGACCGGGGACGAGTTCAACCTTGACGCTTCCACATTTTCCCATGTTCCTGAAAGGAAGCGAATGGAGCTGCGAGCAGCCGCATTCCCAGCTTCCACATCCGCGTCTTACAGGCGTCAAGTTTAGCTTAGCGTACATGGTGCCTTTTTCGATGGCTGTCCTGGTTTGCTTTGCTTTTCCGTCACCGACTCCCACATAGCCATCACTGTTTCCAATGACCACTATTACCTTGAATCGTGAACTTTCTCCAGCGTCCGTTTGCCTCTGGACTATCCCCATGCTAAGAACTTCGGTTTGAAGGTTTGGGAGAAGCCGATCAACTATTTGTGGTTCCTGCACTCTAAAGCCTTGGGCGAATATCTCTTCTAAGGAAAGAATTTTTCCTTCGGCCACCATTTTGCCCAGCTTGGTCCGTGGCACCCAAGCCGATTCCTGAATGGCTCCCCTATACTGCCTAGACTGAATGGTTCCCCTATACTTCCTAGTCATGGTGGCACCTGGCTTTCAGTGTACCAATGCGAGTCCACACTATCTGACAAACCCTCATATCTTCAGAATCCTAAGCGGTCTTAGCATGATTGAGACAACCACTAAGCGGTTAGGGCTGATTTAAGGGTTAGCTCAATATCCTTGTGACATTTCACTTCCTATTTGACACTGAGCAGAAAAAACGGTTAAAGCAACGGATACAGCAACTCACGCCGCGAAGGCTTTTTCGATTTTATCTTTAACTTCCTTAAAATGCGAAACAATAGCCTCAGGTTCGAGTGAGGCTACCAGGTACGACGAGAAATGCTTACGCTTGATCTCAGCGTCCGTGAGAGTCTTGGCGTATACTGCGATATGTT
>CAZNOV010000185.1:0-2524 GCA_964574725.1 uncultured Nitrososphaera sp.
AGAATCGATGTTCCTCATGATTCCTTCCAGCCCTTCGAGGACCACGGGCTCGGTCTTGCTCTGCTTTGCCACCGAGAGGGCTCTCACGTAGTCGTCTCGGATATCCAGGAACCTTAGCAGGAGCTCCGCCTTCATAGATTCTGACTTTGTGGCGACCTGCTTCTCCATCTGCTTCCGATAGTTGTCAAAGTCAGCCATGAGATATTTCATCTTGGTGAGGTGGGCTTCGGATGACTCGTGCGCTTTTTTCAGCTCTTCCCTCACCGAGTCGAGTTCCTTTCTCAGGCTCTCGGAATCTTCATTTGGGACCGTCTCGTCCTGAAAATCCTCGGGAGCCACCTCGACGTCTTTTTCCAAATCAGTCCATCCCAGAAAATGGGCTCTCATAATTTCAAGATATCGCCCTCGTTCGCAAGAAATATAGCCGATATTTGACGCATTCTCTGCATGAGTGCTGACGATGAGCTCGAGGCAATCAAGAAGAGGAAGCTTGCAGAGATGCAAAGGGCAGCCTCTGCCAAGGCGATGATGTCGGATATCATCGAGCCGATAGTCCTTACCGATTCGAATTTTGCGGTCGAGGTGGCCAGGTATCCTATAATGGTGGTTGACTTTTGGGCGCCTTGGTGCGGCCCGTGCAGGATGGTTTCGCCGATCATAGAGCAGCTGGCACGCGAATATTCGGGAAAGGTGGTTTTTGGAAAAGTAAACGTCGACGAGAACCAGAGGGTTTCCGCGTCATTTGGCATACAGAGCATACCCACGGTAATGATATTCAAGGCTGGCAAGCCTGTCGACGTCATTGTAGGTGCCGTTCCAAAGGCGCAGATCGAAATGAAGCTAAAGCATCTGTCAGGAAATGGTGAATCGATTTACCGCTAGAAGAATATGAAAAAGAAAGGAGACCGCACTCAGTGGATGCCTAAGTGCGGGAATGATGCAACGCTTACTCCCAGTTCTCCCTGGATCTTTCTGATCTTGGTCGCGTATTCCCTCATCCTTGCGTTATCGCCCTGTACCTTGGCGATCCTGTAGCCCTTCCATGCCTTTCTCAGCGCGCCCCAGCTCTGTCCGGTCGTAAAGCTGCCCCTTGAAGTTGTTGCTTCGTTGTGAAGCGACATTATTGCTGTCATTATTGAGATAGAAGACAGTTGGTACTTATCACCCATAGTCAACTTTATCCAATTCAAGAGTAAAAACAGTTCATACGATGTCGTTCATGAGATGAAAATTGTTAATTCTTGATGATTGAGGAGGTCCATCTCATATTTCTTACAAAAACCGGGTCGCTGTCAGGGGACTGTTCGCTGCGGGTCAATGTTTTAATCGACACGCCTCATAACTGACTGTGGTGGGACCGTTCGGCGGCAAGAAGAAAAACGATGAAAAGCAAAAGAGCGTTGAACGATTTTACATGCTCCTCAAGGCGCTGATGGACGAGCTCTTCGAGTACGCTCCGAAATCAAAGCACGTCAGGATGCCGTACAACACTTCCTTCGGTCTCATCTATGACAACCGCGATTCTATCCTTTTCACCGGAGTCGAACAGAAGACGGGGAAAAAGATGTACCTATACAACGTTCGCGTTATTGGCAGGATGTTTGAGGAAAAGAAGCAGGCGATGATTGATGACAAGACTACCGATACTCTGCTTGGATGGATCTCGGACGTTTGCTCGGTTTACATAACGCCGTTCGTTTATGACTATGTCGTAAACGTGCAGCACAGGGGACAGGGAGCGGCCGATCGCACCACTCGGCAGATAGTGAGGGGGTTCATTGAGAAGTTGGTGAATGATCCCGAGCTAAAGTATGTCCTTGATACTATACGCGAACCTACGCCGGATCAAAAAAGCTGACGGATGCGCCTAGCCGGATTGGTCCGGCAATAGATAACGAGGGATGCCGCGATGCGAAGCCGTGGGAGAAATAAGATGCAACATCTGCGATGAAGTGATAGAGCATTTTTCAGTGAGCGAGCATGTGGCTGGGAGGAACCACAGTATCAGGAAAAAGGTTGCCGAGTTCAACGAAATGAATGCCCAGATGAAGCCTGTTCGTCAGCCAGATGTTTCGATCATGACAGCATGGATCAGGAACCTGCATCAGTATGACTTTTTGTCGAGCGGAAAAATCTAGCGCGACCATTTCTGCATCAGCGCACATTAGCTCCAGAACAGATGCAAGAAGATAATTCTGGCAGAGTGGGGACTGACTTGCTGCAATCCATCACGCGTAATTGCTCTTTATTGAAGACTTGGCGCCACACGCTTCGCAGATGAGAAAGCCCAGTTTCTTGATCTTCTCTGTGCGCGTGTCCGGACTGCCGCAGACAGGGCACTGCACATAGTCCTTGATATAGCGGTCGATCAGGGCCTGGAATGAAGATGGTGTCTTGCGGCCTATGAAGATGACGCGCTCGCCGGCGATATAGCCCGCCGACGCCAGCTCTTTGTTAAGGTACAGCAAGAACTTTTCGGGCTCCCTTCTCAAAGCCTTTGGAAATTCCATAAAGTTGCGGAATA